>JBDSUW010000118.1:0-8820 GCA_039927535.1 Chitinophagaceae bacterium
CTGATAATGTGCCATAATATTCTTTCATACATGGTTTTATCCCCGGATTTAAATTTTTATAGATTTCTAAAATCTAACATGATGATCAACTTTCTTCATAAAAAGGCGCAGTGCCTTCATTGGCAAATCCCTTGCCTGACCGGGATTGTACATTTCCAACTGCACCTGTTATAATATTGTCAATCTCTGCTGCAGTTGTACTTTTATCTTTTTTAAATTTATTTACCGGGTCACTTCCGGGACCTGTTTTTTTCCCTTTTAAGACAGGAAGTGGTTTTTTTTCTTTTGATGCTGGGGGCATTTTTTTTTCTTTTTTCATTTTTTTTATTTTAGATATTAACAAAATAGCTTTACGTTATTAACATAACCACCGAGGCTCATGATTTGTATTTGATATTTTTTCCCATTTTTAAGTATTTTCAATTACTCGGTTAATCCTTCTATAGGCATCGGAAAAATAAAATCCATGAACACATTGTGATGTGCTTTTGATACATGCTCTTTAAATGACTTCATACTCCGATGCATTACCGTGGCATATTCCTTTCCCAACTTCAATACAATTTTGTCGAGATCCAATAATTCTTTTTTGATAGCTGCATCCCTTTCTTCTTTACCTGTTGGTAAATCTTTATCAAGTTGCAGCATATTCTTTTCAAAAACTTTATCAGCTTCTTCGTAAAATGAAGTAAGCAGCGGATCACAAGAATATGTTTTTATGTGAGAAAATTTGATCGCTGATTTTTTTTCTGCTTCATCCAGTTTACTATCACTATTAGCGGCAAGCAGGGAGATATACACAGGAAATTTAAGTAGCGTTTCATATTCTCGTTCAGAAATATTTTCAATCCGGTTCATTTTATATATTTTAATTATTTCATTATCTGGAATCACATTTATTACAAGGGTCAAATTATTCAACCCCGCTGACGACTCCTTATCCGTCCAAGCATGGTATTAAGAGAAGCCTTTAACTTATCAATTGCACTGTTAACGGCAAGCTCATAAGTATTTGCCAAACCGGTAACAGCCATAGGCTGCCTGCCTTCGAGCCGGGCTTCAAGTAAACATCTTTTATCATTTATTCCTTCTTTGGAACCGTTCTCATCCGACAGATGAACTTCCAAACGTGTAATGTGTTCATTAAACCTGCTTAACTCTTCTGATAGCAAGTCATCTAACTTTTTGCCAAATGCTTCATGTACGCTTAAATGTTTGTCTGTGTTTAATTGAATAGTCATACTGTTTTTTAAAAATGATATTTATTATTTTCTTTTTCGGGACCAGGTAATCCACCCTGCTATTAATATAACAATAACAAGTATAAAAAACCACCAACCCATATGCATTCCCCAGACATGATAACCGTCGTTCATGTGCATAATTTTTGTTTTTAAATTGTTAAGTAATAATTAATTGATTTAATTTACTACATCACAATAATGATTTAAGCTCTGAGTTCTGAAATGGTATAATGGGTATTAGTAAAAGCACTTCGGAGTGTATCTGTTTTAATTTCCTGTGATGAAGTTATTTCTGCTTCCTTCTTCCCGAGGTCAACTGTTACAGATGTTACACCAGGCACACTGGATAACTTTTGTTTAACTGCTGAAACACAGCCCCCGCAGCTCATACCACCAATATGGTAAGTATGTGTGAGTAATTTTTCCATGATCTTTTTAAATTTAATTGTTATAAATATTTTTAATTCCCTAGTTGCCCGTATTAATTAATTTTTCTTAACTAATTCCATCCCACATTTGGGGCATTTGCCGGGCTTGTCTGATTTTACTTCCGGATGCATGGAGCAGGTATAACTTCCTGAGCTCATATTCTCTTGTGAGCCTTGCTTTACGCTATGAAGCAATAATTCATTTTGATTCTTTTTCATTGTTTTGTTTTTGTGTGATAATTAGAATTTTATTTTTTTGCATTTTCATTCCGTACAATTTCCACCGAACATTTTGCATGTAGTGCCACCGCCTGGGATACCGAACCGAGCAAAAAACCTGCGACAGCTCCGTGGCCATGTGAACCAACAACAATTAAATTGGCGCCAAACTTTTCGGCTTCTTTTAGGATAACGCTTTTTGCAGAACCTTCAAGAACAGCAGTAGAAACAGAAAGCTTTGGATTTACTTTACGCAAAATAGTGGCTGCATTTTCAATTGCATCTTCTGCCAATTTTAGTGAATGCTTTTTGGCATCAGCATAATACTCGTTCAATCCACCCATTGGGGCAGCATACATCATATATACACCACTTTCATATGCAGAAATAACCCGTATTTTGGTGTTGGGCGCAAAGGTTCTGCCTGCAAATTTTTTAACCATTGCCTTGCTATGTGCAGAGCCATCGGTAGCTAATAGTATTTTCATTTTTATTTTTTATTATGAGTGGTCAATTCACACCTATTTTAAATTTCAACTACATTATGCTAAACGCATAATTCAGAACAAACTGCGGCGCATTTGCGGCAAGCTTCAGCGGTTTTATGAAAAGACTCGTGGTGTTGCCCATGTTTTTCGCAGTGTTCTGCACATTCGTTGCAAATTTCTGCGCATAGCCTACAAAGCTTTTTATAGTAGGATGAACCTCTTGCTTCTAACCGTGCACATAATGTGCAGATGTCTGCACAATCACGGCAAAATGAGATGCATTCTAAAAGCATTTTATCGGCGTGTGCTATTCCATGTGTAGCACATCGTTCACATTCCACAGCGCAGGCGAGACATTCGTCAATACATTTTTGTAACAATGCAGGGCTGTTTGGCTCTTTTAATTTTGCTGTTTCCATTTTGTTTAATTTTTAATTTGTGATGATGTAATCCTTATTTTTATACCGGGCAGTTAACTCGTCTAATGAGTGTTTAATTTTTTTCACCTCATCATTAGCCTTGTTTTTAAACTCCTTCCATTCATCTTGTCTTCCTACTTTGTAATCACTCACACTTTTTTTCAAAGACAAAATGTCTTCATGCAGCCTTGCTTTCTCCTTTTTTAAATTCTCTTTCAATTCTGTTTTATTTGACATTGTTTTTAAGTTTTTATTGTTTCATTTTAAGTTTTTTTTCGAAACATAACCAAGCCCTAATGCTTAGTTAAATTATTCTCCAAAACTTTCTTTTTCTCCAGGTATTCTTCTTTATTGATTTGTCCCGAAGCGAAAAGCTTCTTCAATGTATCAAGCGGAGAATCTTTCCGTTTCAGCTGACCCGGAATATCGTAAGGGGTGGCGAAAACCCAGAATAGAAATACAGCCCAAATGAACCACCATATAAGGTGCATTCCCCAGAAATGGTAACCATCATACATGTACATAATTATATTTTTTAATTGTTAGTGTAACCAGATTTGTTTAATTCTTATTCCACAAAAATGCCATTAACTTATTTTAGCTTTAAGTTCTGAAATAGTATAACGTGTATTACTAAACGCATGCTGAAGCGTATCTGTTTCAATCTCTTTAATTAAAGTGATTTTTGCTTCCTTCTTTCCGAGATCAATGGCAACAGATGTTACACCAGCCACACCGGATAATTTTTGCTTAACTGTGGAAGCACAGTTGCCGTAGCCCATACCACCGATATGGTAAGTATGTGAAATTGTTTTTTTCATGATTTTGTATATTTTAGAATGAATGATGATTGTTTATTTTAATGATGTTGCATTTGCTGATCTTTTTTCGATTCCATTTTCATGTTGTCCATTTCACACATTCCTTTCATTGATTCCATAACGTTCGGTTGTGATTGCATCATTCCCATCATCCTCATACGCATAGAAGAATCTTTGTTGCACATGCTCATCATGTCGCCCATCATTGAATTCATCATGCTGGGATTGCTCATCATATTTTCAGACATCATTTGTTTGGAACTATCACTGCTCATCATTTGCTGCATCATTTCACTCATATAGGGCTGATGATGAACAATAGCAACGACTACTTCTTTTCGCTGGTTATCGTCTTTCAGGTACTCATCTGCCGATGGTTTTGAATTGCAGGAGAGTAATAAACTCATGACCGCCAGTATAACGATTGAAAGGGAGAATGTTTTTTTCATGATTCTTGATTTTTTTATTGTTATTAATTAATTATTTTTCTTTACTAAATCCATTCCGCACTTAGGGCTTTACTTCCGGGTGCATTGAGCAGGTATAAGTTCCTACGCTCATGTTTTCTTGTGAGTTGTGTTTTACGCTATGAAGCAATAATTCATTTCGCTTCTTTTTCATTATTTTGTTTTTAGTGATAATTAGAATTTATTTTTTTGCTTTTTCATTCCGTACAATTTCCACCGAACACTTTGCATGTTGTGCAACCGATTGAGATACAGAACCCAGCAGAAAACCCGCAATAGCCCCATGACCATGTGAGCCAATAACAATCAGATCGGCATCAAATGCTTCTGCTTCCCGGAGGATGATTTGCGCAGGCGAGCCATCAATTACCGCTGTAGTTATTATAAATTTTGGATTGCCTTTATTCAAAATTTTAGTAGCATCCTTAATGATATTTGTAGCTGATTTTAATGCAATTCGATTAATTTCAGGATAATAATCTTCCGATAACATTACGGCTTCAGCAGCAATCATTTTAGAAGGCTTTGTATAGACAGTAACAATGCGTACCTCCGTTTTGGGAGGAACCGGTCTGCCAGCCAGTTCCTCAGCTGTCAGTTTACTATGTTCGGAGCCATCTATAGCTAAAAGGATCTTCATCTGCTTATTTCTTAGAAGGAGTTGCCAATTTATTTAGTGATTTTTCAATTTTACTAATGTCATCATCTATCTTTCCTTTAAATGATTTCCAATTAGCTTTTCTTTCTACTTTGTAGTCGCTTAATAATTGTTTTAAGGATGAAAGCTCCCTATGCTGAGTTGATCTCTCTTTTTTCAACTTTTCTTTCAATTTTGCTATGTCTAACATTGTTTTAAATTTTTAGCGCTTATTATAAATTGTAGTTAGAAGTATGATCGGGCTTTAATGATGAGCTAAAGCGTTTTTTAAAATTTTCTTTCGCTCCTGGTATTCTTCATTTGTGATATCACCGGAAGCTAAACGCTTATTCAAAATATCAAGCGGAGCATCTTTCTTTTTCCGCTGCCCGGGAACGTCATAAGGTGTGGCGAAAAACCAAATTAAAAATACCAGCCAGATGAACCACCAAATCAGGTGCATTCCCCAGAAATGATAACCTTCGTACATGTGTGGCATAGTTGTAAGTTTTAAGTATTTAAAAAATTATTTCTTTTTTATCATAAACGCATTATAAAACCCACCGACGCAGGAACCAGTGAGCCAACCGAGAATAAAAATTTGTATAATCCCTACACCTGCTTCCCATAGCGGTACACTTGTACGCATAATGGAAGAGACATCAAGGCCGTGCAGCAGGCTGTTGAAGAATTTTATACTGTTGTCATGTCCCGCCGTAGCCATTACCAGCATGCAACCCAGGTAAAGCAAAGCACTGGTAAGACCAACTGCAAGCCCTAATTTTTTTACATTAATGTGGGTGCTCATCGCTTTAGGTTTTAGTAGTTTCAGAATTTTGTTGCTGCTTACCCGTATGGCTTCCATGATGGTGCATAGGCATTAGTAAATGACAGGCAAACATTGCCACAATAAATATTAGCAGGGAGACACCTGAACCCAAGCCCAGTGCAGGAGCAAAAAAAATAAATAGCAACGGAAGGCCGCATCCAATAATCATCCGGAGAATATGTCCTTTCATAGTAATTATTTTTACTGGTGAATTATTACAAATTCTGCTTCAAGTTTTAAAATTGGGTTTGTAAAAAACCCCTTTAAAAATAAATCTCTCATACTGAATAATGTTACACATTTATGTAATTGAGTTACATGTTTCACATATTTAAGAAATTGTCCTTTCGATTTTATTTCAGTTGAATGCAAATAGACTGAAAACCTATATAACTGATTGATTTTTAATTCTATATTGATTTTAATTGATAGTAATTAATTATGAGGAGGACTATAATTGTGTTTAAATAACCAATAGTAAAAATAGCTTGATGTGTAATGTAAAGGGTTGATGTAATTCATGACTGTACTTGTTTTTCATCAAGTACTAAATGAGTTGAAGCCTACCTTATTTGTATGGCTGAGTTTGAAGTGCGGAATAAAGCAAACCAACTGGTTTGTATGAAAACATTTCCCCAACAAGACTATTTGAATTTTACATTTTCATTGATTTGCCACATTAAATGCAGAATAAAATAATCGTTGTAAAAATAAAATGCTACCAATCAATGCCCGAATGCCTGCATGTTGGATTCATTTTCATAAATTTCGGGGATACGTAATTTAGGCTTCCAGTAAAATGGATGCGATGCCCTTTCAAACACCTGCTTTTGTTCAGTTATGCAGGTTAGCACAAATTCTAATGACGAACCTTTAAAATCGGTGGGGAATTTCTTATTCTTTTTATCATCCACTATCTGCATAACACCCCGCCGGATAAAACGGAAAGCTTTTAATATATCTTCGTTATTGATAAACCATGTATTGAAAACTGATTGGTTATCTTCTTTATACTGATTGATTATTAGGGAAAGGGTGCTGTTCATTAATGGTTATTTCAGGTATTAAATTGCATCATTTACAGCAATCCTTCTTTCTTACAAAGATGGCTTTGAATATTTTCCAGAAAAACTGCCCTATCGATTTAATTATTGTCATTTATCTTTTAATTATTACATTTTCATTCCTGCCATCGGATCGTTGCCTTTTTTAAACACATATTCACTATGCAACAAATAAGCACCTCTCATTACTACCACCTCTCCATTTTGCAAACCTGATTTTATTTCTATCCGGTCGCTACTTTCTAAACCGGTTTCCACCATTTTCATTTTGAAACTGTTTTTTCCTGACTGAATCCAAACCGTATTCATTTTTCCATCTCTTAACACTGCATCCGTTGGTAGTGTAAGTGTTTTTACCTCCCTGCTCTTGATGCTTACATAGGCTGGCATACCGGGTTTTAATATCCCGTTTGGATTGGGTATAGTAACTCTTACCAGATTCAGCCTGCTGTCCGGTATAATTTCAGGATTGGCAAATTCGATTTTTCCTTTCCATTCTTTGCCGGGTAAATCCGGAATCTGAACGATGGCAACACTATTTAAATCAACAGCAGAAAGCTGTGAAGCATAAACCTGTGCTTCGGCCCATAAAGAAGACAGGTCTGCTAATTTCACAATCGTCATTCCTTCGGATGCATACTGCCCTTCCATCACAGGTAATTCAGTAATAAAGCCTGATGCGTTGCTGTAAAATGAAGTAAGCGGGGATGATTTTTTTGTTTTTCCCAATTCACTCACCTGTGCTTCGCTCATGCCCCATAAGAGCAATTTCATTTTTGCACTTTGCAATAAACGGTTAAAATCAATTATTGAATTGTCGAGAGTTTGTTGTTTTTCCAAAGCCGCTATGTATTCCTGTTTGGCATTATTTAGTTCTTCGCTGTATAGATCGTAAAGATGTGCTCCCCTTGGAACATAATCACCAACATTCTTAAAATAAAGCCTGTCAATCCTGCCCATGATACGGGCATTGATGCTGTTTGTTCTTGATTCATCAATATTCAAAGTAGCTGTTAAAACAAGTTTATCGCCGATTGTACCATTACGAATTGTATCCGTTTGAATATTGCCTAATCTTATCTGTTCATCATTTAGCATAATTTCATCTACCGCTGTGTTAGTTCTTTTTACAACAATTAAATCCATGTGGCAAATAGGGCATAGGCCGGGTTTGTCCTCCATAATCTGTGGATGCATACTACAGGTATAGTACTCATCTTTATTTGTTGCCGTATGTTTTTTGCTTTTGCAGGAGAAGAACAATAGGCAAAGGGCAATTAGCAACAGGCAAAACCGAAGACTCAAATTGAACTTTGCCCTTCGAAATTTTTTAGAAAAAATATTTGTTGTTTGGAATATCATTCTAATGTTTTTTTGGATTAAAAATTTTACGCCATTTGAACTCTATCTGTAAATTTTTGTTTTATTTATTATGTAATAAATCAGAACATTTTGCTCATTGCAAATTGCTCATTGCTAATTTGTTTTTATAAAACTTTCACTATCTACTAAATACTGTGCATTGGCAGCCACGGCTTCGTTTTTTTCTAAACCACTCAATACCTGTACCAGGTGTTTATTAATAATGCCAGTTTCTATTTTTCTGGCCATAAAGGATTCGCCGGTTCTAACAAAAACAACATTTTCCAAACCCAATGACAATACGGCTTCTTCCGGCAACCAGTTTGCAGAACGGTCACCGGCAAAAATGGTAGCTTTCACCTGGCTTCCGATTGGGATTTTAGAAACAGTATTATCAAAATAAACTCTCGCTGTCACCGTTTTACTTCCTTCTCTGTAAACAGGTTCTATGTAACTAATAGAAGCTCTGAAATCTTTTAACGGATATGTTTCAGGAGTAATCCGTACATTATTACCCACTTTAACCATTGCAGCCTGGCCTGTGAAAATGCTTAATAAGACCCATGCTTTGTTTGGATTAAAAACAGAAAAAATATTTTGCCCTTTTTGCACATACATCCCTTCTTTAACTGAAAGTTCTTCTGTAGTGAAAGCAGTGGAGCTCATACCTGTTTGTTGATTACTATTCATTGCAGAACCATTACTTTCATGCACATGCCCACTGTAATTGCTATAAACAGCCACTGAATAATTTACTTTACCGGATTTGACCACTGCACTTAACTGTTGATTACTCATTCCCAATAAATACAGTTTTTGTTTTGAAGCATTAATCAGCATTG
>JBDSUW010000119.1:0-2141 GCA_039927535.1 Chitinophagaceae bacterium
TTCTGCCCAATAATACTTTTTCGGATATGTTCACTTTATAAGCATGTGCAAAAAAAAGCATCACAAGCCCAACAAAACCCCAGCCAATTAGCTGGAGCAACCAATATCTTGAATTAGCAAAAAACATAAGCAAATCTAATTAATCCATATCCTGAGGACAAGCTTAATATACCAGTGGTGGATTGTGTTGACAAATGGGTAAAAAATAAAGCCAAAATTGACAAATCTCCGTATCTATCAGAACCATTCTCTCAACAGATTGTTAAACAATTTAGGGTAAAATGCTGAAATGAATGCTGTCAGCCAGAAAGCTTAATTTTACACCGCAAAACTGAATAAATGGAAATCAAACCAGGACCACTTTTACAAATGATTGACTCACCGGAAGATCTGAAAAAACTACCCCGTGAAAAATTGCACCAAGTTTGTGATGAACTTCGTCAATACATTATTGATGTTGTAAGTGTTCATGGAGGTCATTTTGGTGCCAGCCTTGGTGTTGTGGAATTAACGACCGCATTACATTATGTGTACAATACGCCGTACGATCAATTGGTATGGGATGTAGGACATCAGGCTTATGGACATAAAATATTAACCGGCAGAAGAGATAATTTTCCAAGCAACAGAAAATACAAAGGCCTGAGTGGTTTTCCTAAAAGAAGCGAAAGTGAATATGATACTTTTGGTGTTGGACACTCTTCTACTTCTATTTCCGCAGGATTAGGTATGGCAATGGCTGCAAAATATAAAGGAGAAAAAGACCGCAAAGTTGTTGCTGTAATTGGTGACGGAGCTATGACCGCCGGGCTTGCCTTTGAAGGCATGAATCATGCAGGTGTGGCAGATGCTGATATGCTGATAGTTTTGAACGATAATTGCATGGGTATTGACCCGAATGTAGGAGCATTAAAAGAATACCTGACAGATATTACCACATCACCAACTTATAATAAAGTAAAGGATGATGTTTGGAACTTGCTGGGAAAACTGCCAGTAGGTAAAAAATTCAGCCGTTCCATGGCGCATAAATTGACGGACGGATTGAAAGGCATGGTAAGCAGCAGTGCTAATTTATTTGAAGCATTGAAGCTTCGTTACTTTGGTCCTATTGACGGGCATAATGTGTCAAAGCTAGTTGATACATTAAAGGACCTAAGAAATATTCCAGGGCCAAAAATTCTGCACATTGTAACTACTAAAGGAAAAGGATATGCTCTGGCAGAAAAAGACCAGACCAAGTGGCATGCTCCGGGTTTGTTTGATAAAATAACAGGCGAAATACAAAAGAAAAAATATGATCTGCCGCAACCACCAAAATACCAGGATGTATTTGGACACACAATCATAGAACTGGCAGAAAAGAATGATAAAATATTTGGCATCACACCTGCAATGCCTTCTGGATCTTCTTTAAAATACATGATGGAAAAAATGCCGGACAGGGCATTTGATGTAGGCATTGCAGAGCAGCATGCTGTAACGGTGAGTGCAGGAATGGCCACACAAGGATTAAAAGTTTTCTGCAATATTTACTCCTCTTTTATGCAAAGAGCCTATGACCAGGTAGTGCATGATGTTGCTATTCAAAAATTGCCAGTCATCTTTTGCTTGGACAGAGCCGGATTAGTTGGTGATGATGGACCAACACATCATGGCTGTTATGATATTGCTTATTTCCGTTGTATTCCGAATATGATCATTAGTTCGCCAATGAATGAAAGTGAGTTAAGGAACCTGATGTATACCGCACAATTAGAATCAACAACAATACCTTTTGTTATCCGCTATCCAAGAGGCGAAGGTGTAATGCCGGAATGGGAAACAGAAATGAAAGAAATAAAAATTGGTACGGGAAGAAAATTAAGAGAGGGAAAAGACATTACTATTCTATCCTTTGGTCATCCGGGAAATTTTGCGGCAGCAGCTATCCGAGAGCTAAAAAATGATGGTTTGAATCCGGGACATTATGATTTACGTTTTGCAAAACCATTAGATGAAGCATTATTACATGAAGCCTGTGAGCAATACGAAAAACTGATTACAGTAGAAGATGGCTCCATAGAAGGCGGCATCGGCAGTGCTATATTAGAATTTATGGCAATGCATGGTTATAAAAACGATGTGAAGATATTGGGTAT
>JBDSUW010000120.1:0-7910 GCA_039927535.1 Chitinophagaceae bacterium
CATGACGGACGAGAATATGATTTAGCTTTTCATGATAATCATACAATGCATCATAGATAGGCATGATGGCACCACCGGGATAACCAAAGATGGTACTGACACCTTCTGCTATAAAAGCTTCTAGTACTGCAACAGAACCCGAAACAGCCCCCCCAACCCCTGCAAGGGGAAGCCCCCCCACCCCCCGAAGGGGGGATTTAGGAACACTCGATTCCTGTTTTTCCTCTTTTATTTTCTGAACTATTTCCATGTTCAATATTTTTAAAATCAATAAATACTATTTAAAATTTAAGGCTCTAAAGTCCCCCTTCAGGGGATTTAGGGGGCTTCATCCGTTACACAACCTTGGTCCGCCGACTTTACATGTTGTGCATATTTAAATAAAATTCCTTTAGTTGCTTTTAATGGAGGTTGCTTCCAGTTATTTTTTCTTTCAGTAATTTCTTTTTCTGAAACTTTCAATGTCAACTTATTATTAACCGCATCAATTTCAATGATGTCATCATCCTTTACCAAAGCAATCAATCCACCGTCGAATGCTTCGGGAGTAATATGGCCTACAACAAAACCATGTGTGCCTCCGCTGAATCTTCCATCAGTAATCAGTGCAACAGATTTACCTAATCCTGCCCCAATGATGGCACCTGTAGGTTTTAGCATCTCTGGCATGCCCGGTGCACCTCTTGGCCCGATGTAACGAATTACGACAACATCACCTGCATGCACTTTGCCAGATGTGATGCCAGCTATCAAATCTTTTTCTCCATCAAATACTCTTGCTGTTCCTTCAAATTTTTCTCCTTCTTTTCCAGAAATTTTTGCCACACTTCCTTTCTCTGCTAGATTGCCATACAATATTTGTAAATGCCCTGTTACTTTCAATGGCTGTTCCAGCGGCATAATGATTTTTTGTTTTTCAAAATCGAGTGAGGGAGCATCTGCTAAATTTTCTGCCACTGTTTTTCCAGTTACTGTCAGGCAGTCGCCATGTAACAATCCTTTACTTAATAAATATTTCATCACTGCAGGAACGCCGCCATGCTCATGCAGATCCTGCATTAAATATTTTCCGCTTGGTTTAAAATCTGCCAGCAAAGGCACTTTGTTACTGATTGTTTGAAAATCATCCTGCGACAATTCAACATCAACACTTTTTGCCATAGCAATCAAATGCAACACTGCATTGGTACTTCCTCCCAATACCATCACTACTGTAATTGCATTTTCAAATGCTTTACGGATCATAATATCTGAAGGCTTTATATCTTTCTCTAATAAAATCTTTATTGCTTTTCCTGCTGCTTCACATTCTTTTTGTTTTTCATTGCTCAGTGCAGGATTAGAAGATGAATTTGGCAAACTCATGCCCAATGCTTCTATGGCACTTGCCATAGTATTAGCAGTGTACATGCCACCACAGGCTCCTGCACCCGGACAAGAATGTTGTACAATGCCTTTAAAATCTGCATCGCTTAAATTTCCAGCAATCTTTTGTCCCAATGCCTCAAATGCAGAAACAATATTTAAATCTTCTCCTTTATAATGACCCGGAGCAATGGTGCCTCCATATAACATAATAGATGGCCGGTTCAATCTACCCATTGCCATAATTGACCCAGGCATGTTTTTGTCACAACCGGGAATAGTTATCAAGGCATCATAGTATTGTGCACCGGCATTTGTTTCAATGCTGTCCGCAATTAAATCACGGCTTACCAAACTATATCGCATGCCGTCTGTACCCATGCTGATTCCATCACTAACACCAATGGTATAAAAACGTAAACCCAATAAACCTTCTGTTACATTAATACTTTCTTTTACAGTTGTTGCCAAATCATTCAGGTGCATATTACAAGGGTTACCATCCCAACCCATACTTACTATGCCTACCTGTGCTTTGTTAAAATCTTCTTCTTTAAAGCCGATAGCATAATACATAGCCTGTGCTGCGGGCTGTGTTATGTCCTGTGTTAAAGTCTTTGAATATTTATTAAGCCCCATCCCAGCCTTCCCCGCAAGGGAAGGAGTCTGGTCGTTTTTGTTTATGATTTCTTCTGCCATTTTATTTTTGTTTGTCATCGCCTGTACTACTATCGTCTTCTGTTGCCCGTCCGAATGGATTCATCCGGGCGGATGTCACTCACTTCATCTTTCTGTTCGCTACTCAGCATTATGCAACCACTTCTTCAACTTGTATTGCATTTCCAATTACTTTGTTTTTATAGGTATCTTGTATTGTTTTACTAACTGAATCCTTCCATGCTTTTGGAAAAACAGTGTCATCCAATTTTCCCCAGCCAATTACTTCAGCTGCAGTACCACAGAAAAAAGCAGCATCAGCATTTTTTAATTCTTCCGTTGTAATTGTTTTTTCTTCAACAGAAATATCCAACTCCTGACATATTTCTAAAACAGTTGCTCTTGTTATGCCCGGTAGAATATTTCCTAATGAGGGTGTAAATAATTTTCCGTCTTTCTCATAAAACACATTGGCGCCAGGTCCTTCTGCCACAAACCCATTCATGTCAGTTAATAAGGCTTCATCAAACCCTTTTGCTTTTGCTTCCTGACTGGCAAGAATGGAGTTTACATAATGACCACTAACCTTCGCCGTAATTTTAAATCCTTTGGGATTTGGCCGCTGAAAAGAAGAACTCATTACATTCAGTAATTTTTCACCAAGGAATGGCTGCATTTCCCATGCTTCAATAGCAATAAAGGATTCTTTATTTTCTACAAAACTCATATTGGCCGGTGCATAAACAATTGGCCGGATATAAGCATCTTGTAAATTGTTTTTAGACAAAACTTCATACGTTGCAACAATCAATTCATCAACGCTCCATGTATACGGCATATTGACTGCTTCGGCAGACTGTTGTAACCTTTCAAAGTGTTCAACTTTTTTAAATATTTTGGTTTCACCATTTGCTATTTTATAGGAACGGATGCCTTCAAATACTGCATAACCATAATGTAAGGACTGGCCATAAAGATCAGTCTTTGCCTCAGCTGCTTTTACAAATTCACCGTTCAGGTAAATTATTGTGTTATTGTTATAATAGCCCCCCAACCCCCCGATAGGGGGCTTTGGACTCTCAAGATTTGAGTTCGCTTTTTGTGTCTCGGTATATTCTTTTTTCATTGTTTTTGTATGTTTAAATTTTCAGGTTCTTAAGCCCCTCCTTCGGAGGGGTTTGGGGAGGTCAAGTAATAAAAAAACCCGCCTTTTTAGAGGCGGGTTGAGTATATTTAGTTTTTTACTTTATAGTCATGCACCACCTCCAATTGAAGAAAATATAATAATCACTGCCACAATAATAATATTGGCGACTGAGGTGATAACATTATATGTATTATTCTTCAACATGAGATGTATGTTTTGTAAATATACACCCGCCATTTCAAAAAAAGAACTAAGCAAGCGAAAATTATTAAAAAAATTGACAAACCATCGATAGTAGTTCGTCATTTAAACACTTATATGATTGTTGATTTTCTCAACTCTATATTCTCTCTTTTACCTGCTCCCGGAACATTTCCACTTATATAATCACAAATCAATTCGCCAAGAGTGGATGTGAAATAAAAATTTACATTGTCAATATCCTTTGTCACAAATCCATTCACCAATGTCCATTCAACTGCTTGCCTTACCAAAGTTGCTTCATCGTTCATTTTTAAATGATCTAGCAACATTGCTGTAGAAAGAATAGAACCCATGGGGTTAGCAATATCTTTTCCTGCCGCCTGCGGATAAGAACCATGTATTGGCTCAAATAAAGCGGCCCCTTTCCCCATTGATGCAGAAGGTAATAAGCCTAATGAACCACTAATCACACTGGCCTCATCACTAATGATATCTCCAAACATATTTTCTGTTAGAATTACATCAAACTGTTTAGGGTTCAAGATTATCTGCATTGCTGCATTATCAACAAACATATAGTCAACTGTTACGTCAGCATATTGAGCACACATTCCCTGCACCACTTTTCTCCAAAGCTTTGAAGTCTCCAGTACATTGGCTTTATCTACCAATGTCAAATGTTTTTTTCTTTGCTGTGCTGCCTGGAATGCTAAATGAGCAATTCTTTCAATCTCTTCTACATTATACACACAATCATCAGAGGCTTGTGAGCCATCTTCTGACAATTCTTTTTTCCCAAAATAAATGCCGCCTGTTAGCTCACGGTAGATCACAAAGTCTACATCCTTAATATTTTTTGTTTTTAAAGGAGACAGATGGTGCAATGAGGAATAGGTGGTAACAGGTCTGATGTTGGCATACAGCTGTAAAGATTTTCTCAGCTTCAATAATCCTTGCTCCGGTCTTACTTTAGCACTTGGGTCGTTGTCATATTTCGGATGACCAATTGCACCAAATAGAATTGCATCACTTTCAAGACAGGATTCTATTGTTTCGTTTGGTAATGGGTCACCTGTTTTGTCAATAGCTATAGCACCCATTAAACAATAAGTGTATTCAAATTCATGGTGAAAAAACTTTGCAATCGCATTTAAAATATGAATGGATTGTTTTGTGACTTCGGGGCCGATGCCGTCGCCTTCAATAACTGTTATTTTCTTTTTCATGGTAGGTTATGTTGTCTGGGTTTCGAATTGTTGTATATCTTCTTTTATGCTTAATAAGTAATCAATATCATCATAGCCATTTAACAGGCAGGTTTTTTTATAAGAGCTGATTTCAAAACTTTCTTGCTCGCCGGTTGAGTTAATAGTGATACTTTGATTCTCTAGATCAACAGTTAATTCAGTATTGTTGTCCTGTAAAAAAATGCGTTGTAAAAACGCATCACTTACTTGGACTGGAAGTACTCCATTGTTTAAGGCGTTGTTCTTAAAAATATCTGCAAAGAAGCTCGATACTACAACTCTGAATCCTGCATCAAGGATAGCCCATGCTGCATGTTCTCTGGAAGAACCACAACCGAAATTTTTTCCTGCTACTAATATTTCACCATCAAACTGCGACATGTTTAACGGAAAGTGAGCAATGGTTTTCGACTCATCATCATTCTCATATCGCCAATCCCGAAAAAGGTTTTTCCCAAAACCATCTTTTGTTGTGCCTTTTAAAAAACGGGCAGGAATAATCTGATCAGTGTCAATGTTCTCAATGTTAATTGGAACAAACCTGCTTCTTATTATATTTAATGCTTTCATTTAATTTTTTAGTTTCGAGTTGTGAGCTTCGAGTTGCGAGACTTTAGCTCGAAACTTATAGCTGGTAGCTCGTAGCTTTCTTAGTACAATAGTTCTCTTACATCAGTTACTACACCAGTGATGGCTGCTGCTGCCGCTGTTAATGGACTTGCTAAAAGTGTTCTTGCTCCGGCTCCTTGTCTACCTTCAAAATTTCTGTTACTGGTACTAATGCAATACTTACCAGCCGGAATTTTATCTTCATTCATTCCCAAGCATGCAGAGCAACCTGGTTGACGTAACATAAACCCTGCTTCTTCAAAAACCTTATCTATCCCTTCTGAAATAGCCTGTGCTTCTACTTGTTTACTTCCTGGAACAATCCATACTTCCACATCTGCAGCTTTCTTTTTCCCTTTTACAAATGACGCCACCATTCTTAAATCTTCTATTCTTGAATTGGTGCAACTGCCAATGAATACATAATCTATCTTCTGCCCTTTAATAGCATGGCCTTGCTCCAGTCCCATATAGGCTAATGATTTTGACAAACCTGATCTGTCATTATCATTAATTGTTTCTGTTGTTGGAATATTATCTGAAATACCAATACCCATTCCCGGATTGGTGCCGTAGGTAATCATCGGCTCTATTTCGTCCGCATTAATAAATATCTCGTTATCAAATTTAGCATCACCATCAGAAAATAAAGCAGACCATTCTGCTTTCTTCTTTTCCCATTCTTCAGCTTTCGGAGCAAATTCTCTGCCTATTACATAATTAAAAGTTGTTTCATCAGGTGCAATCAATCCACAACGTCCACCCATTTCAATACTCATATTGCAAATAGTCATTCTGGCTTCCATCGAAAGTGAACGAATAGCTGAACCTGCAAATTCAACAGCATAACCCGTTGCGCCACTTGCTGTAATTTTAGAAAGTATATATAACACAATGTCTTTTGATACTACTCCTTTATTTAATACACCATCCACATTTATCCGCATCATCTTTGGTTTGCTTTGCAATAAACATTGCGTAGCCATTACCATTTCCACTTCACTGGTTCCAATGCCAAAAGCAATGGCACCAAATGCTCCGTGGGTTGAAGTGTGACTATCGCCACAAACAATCGTCATTCCTGGTTGCGTCAATCCTAATTCGGGGCCAATAACATGTACTATTCCCTGATATTGATGACCCAGACCATATAATTCAATATCATGCTCTGCACAATTCTTTATTAATGCTTCCACTTGCAATCTGCTTAATTCTTCTTTGATAGGTAAATGCTGATTAAGTGTTGGTACATTATGATCTGCCGTTGCTACAACTTGCCTAGGTCTTAAAACTTTGATGCCTCTGTTATTCAATCCTGTAAAAGCTTGTGGACTTGTTACTTCATGAATAAAATGTTTGTCGATATATAAAACCGACGGGCCATTGTCAATTGTTTTAACAATATGTTTCTCCCAGATTTTTTCAAATAATGTGGCCCCCCCACCCCCCGAGGGGGGGATTTTGGAAGAGTCATTATCGTTTTTTATATTCATTTATTTTTTATTATTCTTTTCCTAATTAAAACCTGTATTTGAATTATGCTACTTCAACTTTTGATTTATATTTTTTTGCTATCGAAGTAAGATCATTATCCTGCACTTCTTTTTTGCTGTCCGCTACTTTTAAAAATTCATCATATAACACATCTACATCCTGCTTGTCAAATTGAAAGCCGAGATTTTGAAAACGATACGCCAATGCACTTCTTCCGCTTCTGGCGGTTAATACAATTTTAGAACTGTCAGCTCCAACAGATTCTGGTTTTATTGTTTCATAGGTATCAGCGTTTTTCAAGAAGCCATCCTGATGAATGCCTGAAGAATGCGAGAACGCATTACTGCCAACAATCGCTTTGTTTGGTTGAACTGGCATCCGCATAGTATCGGAAACAAGCCGGCTGATCGGATTTAGTTGTTGTGTTTTAATATCTGTATATAAACCTAAATGTTTATGCTGTTTGATAACCATCACCACTTCTTCTAATGAAGTATTACCTGCTCTTTCGCCCAAACCGTTGATGGTGCACTCAATTTGTCTTGCACCGGCAATAACACCTGCAATGGAATTTGCAGTGGCTAATCCTAAATCATTATGACAATGACAAGAGATGATCGCCTTGTCTATATTGGGTACATTGTTTACGAGGTAAGCAATTTTTTCTCCGTACTGATGTGGCAAACAGTACCCTGTTGTATCAGGAATGTTTACTACCGTTGCACCGGCTTTAATAACTGCTTCAATCACTCTGGCTAAATATTCATTATCTGTTCTGCCCGCATCTTCGGCATAGAATTCAACATCGTCCACAAAATTTCTTGCCCATTTAACACATTGAATGGCTCTAGATAATATTTCATCTTGTGTAGAATTGAACTTTGCCTTTATGTGCAAATCAGAAGTACCGATGCCTGTATGTATTCTTGGACGGGCAGCATGCTTTACCGCTGCTGCTGCTACTTCAATATCTTTTAGAACAGCCCTGCTCAAACCGCAAACAGTTGCATTTTTAATAACTTTTGCTATTTGACTAACTGATTCGAAATCGCCGGGAGAGGAAATGGGGAAACCTGCCTCAATAATATCTACACCTAAGTATTCCAGTTGTATAGCCAATTCCAGTTTTTCATCAGCATTCAGCTTACAACCGGGCACCTGCTCTCCATCCCGGAGAGTGGTGTCAA
>JBDSUW010000121.1:0-4251 GCA_039927535.1 Chitinophagaceae bacterium
GCAAGCAAATCACCTATTTTAATAGTATCTCCTTCGGCTAGTGAGGCAAGTTTTAAAATACCTGCTTGTTCTGCATTTACTTCAAATGTTGCTTTTTCACTTTCCAATTCTGCAATAACCTCGTCTCTTTCCACATATTCGCCATCTTTTTTGGTCCATTTCAGCAAGGTTACTTCACTAATTGATTCTCCAACCGAAGGAACTTTAATATCTATCATATTCTTATCTTAAATGGGGCAAATTTCGGAAAAAAAGCCAATACAAACATTTATATTTGAATTTGATAATCAGTCCTTTTGATGCTAAAAACTATCCGGTACATTGCAATTGATGATAACGTAGTAGACCTGCTCTTATTAAAGGAATATGCGGCATCTTTTCCATTTTTACAATATCAGGGAAATTATTCTAATACAACTGAAGGATTAGCAGCTGTTGAAGAGATGAATCCAGACTTAGTTTTCCTGGATATTGAAATGCCGGGACATTCCGGATTGGACATTCTGCGAAAAATAAAAGACAAAGTACCCATTGCTGTTTTTATTACTTCTCACCCTGAATATGCATTGGAAGGGTTTGAATTATCGGCACTTGATTATATCCTGAAACCATTAACTGCCGAACGATTTGTGCTTACCGCCAAACGCATAGAAGAATATTGGGGAATGAAACAAAAAGCTATTTCTTATGAAGTGTTATTTGAAAAAGAATCGCTGATAATTAAAGAAGGCCATACGCAGATAAAACTTCCACAGCAGGATATTATTTATCTGGAAGCAATGCAGGATTATACAAAGGTGGTGACGGATAAAAAAAATTACCTTACACTTACTACTTTGACAAGTTTTCTGGAAAAAATATCAAACAATGATTTTATCCGGGTACACCGGAGCTATGCTGTTGCAATAAAAAAAATTAAAGAACTGCATGCCACTAAAATTATATGTAACAATACAGAAATACCAATTGGGAAAACATACCGGCTCGTATTATCAAAATTAATTTTATAAAATAATAACATGCTGGTCAAAAGACTAACGATTCTTCCTTTGCTATTATATTTTTCAATTGCACTGGGTCAGACAAATGAAAATCTGTTAGTAGCGAAGAAACAAGCTTGCGAAAAAATTCTCGCAGAATTTACCGGAAAGCCTGAAAGCTTAGAACTCTTGATAAAAACCGGCACCGAAGGTCTTGCCCTGACGGCAGAAAAAGACCATGAGTACAAATTTCTCTTTCACCAGGCAATTGGTTCCGGATTTTATTATAAGCAGGATTTTACTTCTGCGAGTCAGCATTTTGAAGAAGCGTATAGCGAAGCGAAAAAAGCAAACCTTGAAGAAAAGAGTATTAAGCCACTTGGCAACCTTGTTTTAATATATCATTATATGGGTTTGCAGGGTAAAGCAGATACAGCTGCACAAAAATTAAAACAAATAGCAGAAACAAATGATACGTTAAAAAACAAAAGCGACATTTACTACAACCTTGGAGTATACAATCAGCAGCAAAAATTCTATTACAGTATAGCATTAGATAATTTTTTGAAAAGTGTTTCGCTTGGCAAGGCAATTGCAGACACCGCAAAAACAGTAAAGTTAAAAACAGACTACGCTGCTAAGAATATGATGGTAGCTGACGTTTACCTTTATCTTAAACAACCCGAAAAAGCATTACAATATTTGGAAATTGTAAAACCTTACCTCGGCCTGTCAGCCATTGTAGATATTACTGCTTATGGAAAATTTGTAAGGGCTTATGTAGAATTAAACAATCAACAGGAAGCAACAACTTATTATAATTTATTAAATGATGTAGTTGCTAAATCACCCGGCAAATGGTCTGAAGCCGTTTCCTCGAATCTTGAATTAGCGGATTTATATTTAAAGAAAAGTGATTTAAAAGCTGCAAAATATTATATTGACATAGCTGGTACAAAATCGAAAATTGATAATAAAGAAATACTTACCTCCAGTGTAAACCTTAGTTATGGGGAGTATTACAAAGCAATTAAAAATTATCCTGAGGCTATAAAATATTATAGAATAGCTGCTCCGGGCACCTCCATTTATAATAAAGAACAGTATGCTGATCTGCTTAAATCATTAACATATGCAGAACTGCAAGTTGGCGATAAAAATGCATTGGCCAGTTTTGATAAATATACCCTGCTTACAGATTCGCTTACACAAAGCAAAATATCATTGAACCTAGCGGAAATGGAAGCTGTTTATCAAAATGAAAACAAGCAACAGCAGATAGTTACAAAAAACATTCAGTTATCGGTAGCCCGAACACAAAGACTCTGGTTAATTGCAGGCATTGCGTTGGCTGTATTAATAGCATTATTATTAATAATAATCTATCGTAATAAAAAGAAAACCGCGGATATTCTGGATGAAAAAAATAAAAAATTAGCTGTATTGAATACAGCATTAAATGAGGCCAATCAAATCAAAGCAAAACTGTTTAGCATTATCGGGCATGACCTTCGTTCTCCCATCAGCCAAGTGTATCAATTTTTAAAACTGCAGCAACTAAATCCGGATGCATTGAATGCAGAGCAAAAAAATGAACTAAGTAATAAAATACAAACGGCAACCGGTTCCTTATTAGAAACTATGGAAGATTTATTATTGTGGAGTAAAACGCAGATGAGTGAGTTCAAGACTGCTATTCAAACAACAAAACTGCTCCCAATAGTAGAGGCTTGTCAAAATTTACTGCAACTAAATACGGAGGCAAAAAATATCCGGTATAAAAATTTGGTCCCAGAAAATAGTATGGTGAAAACCGACCCGTATTATTTACAAACCATTATTCGTAATTTATTGCAGAATGCAGTGAAAGCATCGCCGGAAAATGGAGAAGTTGAAATGGGAACTGAGCAACGACAAGAAGAGTTAGTTTTTTATATGCAAAACCAAGGCGGTTCATTCACCCAGGAACAATACAAACACATGATAAGTACTGAAGAATACACCAAAAGCCTGAATGGTTTGGGTCTTCGGCTGGTAGATGAGTTATCTCAAAAAATCGGAGCTTCCATTTGTTTCAAAACAACCAATAACAACAATACTTGCGTAGAAATCAGGCTTCCTAACAGCTGATCTTACATCTTCTTTCCCTTCACCGATTATAGCCTTCCGTTCAACGGTTAGGGTAAAATACCCCTTACGGGCAATCTATCTTTATATCCGTAAACATTTATAACATGAAAAAAATCATTTTTATACCCTTATTTGCGATCTTGGCCCTAATAGCATCTGCACAACCTAAATACTCTTCTACGGGTGGTATTGAAACAGCCTACAAGGGTAAATATAAATTCACTGCAAAGCTGGATGAAAAAACAAATACACTAAGCTTTGAAACTGATGCACCGGTAACTAAAGCAATATTGGGTATATATACACCTGAAGAACTGGCGGTGCGTAAAGGAAAAGAATATACCAATGGGTACCTCAAAAAAGGTCAGAAATACTCGTATGATCTTAAAAAACCGCTTTATAAAAACAAGTATGCATACTGGATAAAAATCTATACTTCAAAAGGGATGTTAGGCGAATATTTTTTCAAAAAAATAGAAGAAGTAAAAGTTGTGGTTACTGATCCAAAGCCTGTGGAAGAAACAGAACCTGTGCCGGCCGATGATCCATCACATCCGGTTATTAAAACCAGTATCAATTGCGAAGCAGGTAAATTAAAAGTAATAAAGGCACTGAAAGAATTAGATGGTGTTTTTGAAGTAAAAATCAATATTAAAACCGGGATATTAAACTTACACTATAGCAGTGATGGTACTCCTTTTAATGATATTGTTGAAACAATTCTCGACAATGGCTTTGATGTGCTGGATGATGGGCAGGATTCGGGATTGAAAAAATCTACCAAGCCCTCAGCTAATCCATGTAAAACCAAAAATTAATTAAGATAATAAACCTCATACTACTTAAAGATAATTTACAATCTATTAAAACAAAAACATGAAAAAAATATTCACTCTTGCAATAAGCTTTTCTATTTTATTGCTAACCGCCTGTGACAACAATAAATCCAAAGACACCAATGAAAAAAGTAACGAAGCGTCAACAGAGACAACAATTAAAGAAGCAGTTCCCTCTGAAGAAAGCACCGGTGGTACCGGAACTTATACTGCTGAGGGCAGAACCTATACCGGAGAAGTAACGACCGAAACGAATGAGGGGTTAAGAAATCTTTTTACTGTTTCATGTAAAGGCGACATGATAC
>JBDSUW010000122.1:0-6058 GCA_039927535.1 Chitinophagaceae bacterium
AAGATTACGCAACGATTGAAAGTGAAACAAAGAAAGTGTTGGAATTGATAGGAATGATTAAAAAATAAACGATTCTCTTAAACAACTTGCCGCATGATTAAAGAAAAAATCGGAAAATACAGATGGACCATCTGTGCCCTGTTATTTTTTGCAACTACGGTTAACTATCTCGACAGACAAGTATTGAGTTTACTGAAACCCATGCTTGAAGAAAAGTTTGGATGGAGCAATAGTGATTATGCGGATATCGCTGCGATATTCCAGTTTACGTATGCCATCGCCATGTTATTTGCAGGCCGCATTATTGATAAGCTTGGCACCAAAAAAGGGTTTGCATGGGCTATCATTATATGGTCCATTGGTGCAGTGTTACATGCGTTAGCCATTCCAATTGGTACAGGCATCGCTACAGCATTAGGCTGGGTTGGAATTATTACCTTACCAGTTTCTGTATTAGGTTTTATGTTTGGCCGTGCCATATTAGCTATTGGTGAATCGGGTAACTTTCCCGCAGCCATTAAAGCCACAGCAGAATATTTTCCTAAAAAAGAGAGATCATTCGCCACTGGTATATTTAATTCCGGTGCTAATGTAGGTGCTATACTTGCACCACTTACTGTTCCCTGGATTGCAGGGCACTGGGGTTGGGAAGCTGCATTCATCATCATTGGTGCTGTAGGTTTCTTATGGCTATTTTTCTGGCTATTCTTTTATGAAAAACCTGAACAGCAAAAAAGATTATCTAAAGCAGAGCTAAATTATATCAATAGCGATGACATTGAAGAACAAATAACAGAAACAAAAGAAAAAGTATCATGGGGCAAACTACTCGGCTACAAACAAACATGGGCATTTGCCTTTGGTAAGTTTATGACCGATGGTGTATGGTGGTTCTATCTATTCTGGTTACCGGCTTATTTAAAAGATGCGTATGGCATTATTGGAACAGATATTATGTTACCACTTGCTGTTTTATATAGTCTTACCATGTTTGGAAGTATTGGTGGGGGATGGTTCCCAATGTATTTTATAAAAAGAGGATTCAAACCTTATGATGGCCGGATGAAAGCAATGCTGATGATTGCATTTATTCCATTAGTGGTATTGGCAGCTCCATATTTAGGTCATATCAGTTATTGGTTACCTGTTATACTTATTGGTATCGGTGCATCTGCACACCAGGCATGGAGTGCCAATATTTTTACTACCGTATCAGATATGTTTCCAAGAAAAGCCATTGCCTCAGTAGTTGGCATTGGTGGGATGGCTGGTGGCATCGGTGGTGTGTTAATTACAAAACTCGGCGGTGCCTTGTTCGATCATTACAAAGCACTCGGCCATATAGAAACTGGTTACACCATTATGTTTATAATCTGCGCTGTTGCCTATCTTATAGCATGGAGTGTAATGAAGGCACTCGTACCAAAATACAAACCAATTACAGACCTGTAAATAATTGTACTAACCCCTACTCTATACACTCCCCGCTTGTCGGGGAGTTTTTTATTATAGTCCTGCGATTATTTGTTTGAACGTTTAACAACTCTATACAGCATTGCGAAATTCGTTACGGCCATTAGTAACATGGGTATTCTTCTGAACAGCATATCTGTTCGTATAAGTTTATCAATTAATTCGAGAGAAAAGGCCTGGTCTAATTTCGTTTGAATAGGAATCTGAATAGTTATGGTGGAAATCAGTGTGGTGAGATTAAATACAAGTGCCGCAAAAACCATCCATTTTGGAATGGCAATTGGCCGGAACCAGAACAAAAGCATTTGAGGTATAAAAGTTAAAAAGAAGAATACTACAAACAGAGGAATAATAAGTGCACTGTCCACCTGATGAAAAGCTGGGAATTCTGCTGGGCCTACTTGTCGCCATGTTCTGTAGGCAACAAGTGCATTAACAATACCACCTCCAAATACATAAAATGCAAGGAGAATATAGATTGAAAATACTATACTAGAAATGCTATTCCTGTTTTTCATTTGTATTGAATTAACGGGTTTACGTAAAATTTACAATCAAAGAGAGCTGTTTCTGGCTTGCAGCTAATATATAAATATACGCAACGCAATGTTTACTTCCTTTCCTGGCCGGGTCTTCTCTTCCGGTTAAAAGTGCTTAGCTCAGTCCAACAGTTGGACTACCCTACCTGGCGAAGGCAGGTATCAAATACAAACTGCGAAAAACAAAAAAAAATCCGGTCTTCATCTCTTCCCGACAACAAAAATATTAATGCTTCTCTTAGTTTAAATATTTTAATTTTTTTGTAAAACCATAGGCCCACCAAATCAATACAATTTGTAACGGCAGCCTGATAATTGCAATCCATAGTTTTGGATTAGATTCATTCATATAATTGAACATCATTTGAATGTTAGCTGGAAAGACTGCAATCAGCAACAAAATAATACACCAGGCAGCAAATCTTCTTGTAGAAGGAAAAACAAGTAAGAAAGCAAAAAGTATCTCACAAATTCCACTTAGCATTACTAACACTTCATGATAAGGCAGCCACTTAGGCATAATTGGCAAATAAAAATCAGGGTGCCAGAAATGATTTATCCCAGCGGCAATATAAAGTACAACCATCGCATATAGGGATATTTTCTTCATGCTATAAATATAAGCTGCATGGGAATAATAAATTGTGCCCAACTTTGTAACCATAGCATGGGTTCTTATCTCAGCAATGTCTCCTGCAGGGGCTGGTTCAGGCTCGACATTCAATTTTCAGCTTTAGTTCATAACTTCAACAACAAATTTTCAATTGTGCGTATGTACTGAGATGGTCACACAACTGAACAATGCTCTTCTCGTAATTAAACCAAGCCATTAAAATGATTGAACCCACAAAGAATATAGATAATTATTTAGACAATCATTTCATACACCGGAGTAACTGGTTAAGGGCGGCAGTGCTGGGTGCGAATGACGGTATTTTATCCACCTCTAGTCTTGCTATTGGTATTGCTGCTGCGAGTGACGTAAGAGACCCGGTTGTGTTAGCTACGCTAGCCGGATTAGTTGCCGGGGCTTTATCTATGGCAGCAGGTGAATATGTTTCGGTGAGTTCGCAGACAGACGTTGAAAAAGCAGACATTGAACGGGAGAAAATAGAATTAAAGGAAACTCCCGAAATTGAACTAAAACTCTTGGCAGCCATTTATGAAAAAAGAGGGTTAAAAAAAGAAACAGCGTTAACCGTTGCAAAAGAATTAACAGATCATGATGCATTAGGAGCACACATGAGAGATGAACTGGGACTGAATGAAATTAGTAAGGCAAAACCCATGCAGGCTGCTTTTGCCTCTGGCGCCTCTTTTACGGTGGGTGGAATATTACCGCTTCTTGTTACTCTCTTTTTACCATTACAAAGCATGGAGTATGCGATCTATGGTTTTGCCATTTTCTTTCTGATAATCTTAGGTGCAGTGGCTGCAAAAACAGGTGGTTCAGGTATTGCAAAGGCAATTATAAGAATTACTTTTTGGGGAACAGTAGCCATGGGATTGACAGCACTAGTTGGATATTTTTTCGGTGTAAATGTATAAATGAAAAAACTACAACAACCGGCTGCGGCTCCAGGCAGGGCAAACAATGAATACCAGCACAGCAGTAAGCTTTCAACTTTTTTATCGATTTTTTAATGCTGCAGAAAGAAAACAAACATTGCCAACGGATCTTGTTTATGGCGAAATTGTCCGGACTAGTCAGCAAAAAAATGAATGCATCATGAAAAGAAAACTCACAGTACTATTATTTATTTAATATTCTGACCATAGAAAACGAAAATGATTTATTTCGAATGCCGTCAACAGCACCAAGCCGGATATATTACATTACACTAAAAAATGAAAAAAATATTAACCCTGGTAACTTGTTGTGTGCTGCTTATTTCATGCACTGTACAAAAAACTAAATACTCCGGAGCCATAGCTGAATTCGAAGACAGTCTTGCTTCCTTGCAGCGTAAATATCAACTACCCGGTATCAGCATTGGTATTGCTTATAATGATTCCATTATTTACAGCAAAGGATTTGGGCTGGCAGATGTGGAGAACAATATTGCCATGACTGGAACAACTCCGCTGAGAATAGCCTCTATCACCAAACCAATCTTCACCACATTACTGATGAAATTAGTGGAAGAGAAAAAAATTGATTTAAACTGGAAAATTAAAGAGCATTATCCCGACTATATTAATACCTGTGCAAGAATACTGAGCTATTTCAAATCCGACATGCCAGAGTATACCTTTCTTTTAGACAATTATCAAACAGAAAGAGATGACATATTAATCAGGCATCACTTATCGCATACGGCAGAAAATACACCCGGCACACATTATAAATACAATGGGTTTTTATTTGGGATGCTGTCGGTTGTTGTTGAAAATGCTACCCATTTCAAATTTGACAAATGGGTGGATAGCTTGATAATTGAACGGCTTAATCTGAAGCATTCCGCATCCTCTCAGATGGACTCATCCAAACTGGATGTACTAAAGCACCTTGCTTATCCTTATAAAAAAAACAAGCAGGGAGCTTTGGAAAAAGCAGAATTTCCCAATCTTCAACTAAATGCCGGTGCAGGATTGGTTTTTTCAGCGTACGACCTATTATTGTTTGATAAAGCTTTAAATCAAAATCTTCTTATCTCAAAAAAGAGTAAGGAAAAAATGTTTACTCCGGTTGTGCTGGCGGATAATACTCTATCGCCTTATGGTTATGGATGGTTTATACAAAAATATCAAGGTAATAGATTAGTCTGGCACTACGGACTTCAACCCGATGCTTACTCAGCGTTGTACCTTAAAATTCCTGAAAAGAACCTGACATTAGTATTGCTGGCTAACAGCCAGGATTTAAGTGCACCATTTGATCTTGGGAAGGGTAATGTTTTAAACTCGGAATTTGCAAAAGCTTTTTTAGATATATTCCTGACAAACAAAAAATGAGCTTTTATTTCCCAGCTATTTTATTGGCACAGCTTTAGCTTAATCAATAAACTAAAATATTATTCATGAATAAATTAGTACGAGGTCTGATAGCTGGATACGGAGCAAAAAAACTTGGCGGAGGCTGTCTAAGCACAATAGCTATTTTCGTTATCATATGGCTGATACTTGAAAAATGCTAACGATTATATTCGACTGTTTTAAATAAATCAACTTTTATAAGTCATTTTGAACTGTAGGGGTAAAATCCCACCTTGGGTAATTACTGCCCGTTGCTCACAATATTTTTTGAAACCTTTTTTTCTCTTTCTTTTTTAAGCTGTATATACAGTTGGAATGATGATCCTTAAAAATAACTTTCGTTTTTCGTTTTGCTGACAAAGCATTGCTGTTACGCCATCGCCATTTTATTATACTTATTTCTGTATTCAATCGGCGTAAGCCCGGTTATTTTTTTAAACAGATCCCGGAAAGCTTTGGTGTCGGTGTAGCCAACATTGTACATTACTTCATTAATATTCTTCCTGCTGCTTTCAAACTGCCGTTTCGCGGCTTCTATCTTTACCCTTTGTATATACTCCAATACAGAATTATTAGTAGCCATCCTAAAGCGTCGTTCAAAACTGCGTCGGCCGGTGGCGGCAATAGCTGCGAGTTCATCGACTGTCATCTTTTCTGAAATATTTTCTTCAATATACTCCTGCACTTTTTTTATCTCTACATCCGTATGATCTTTTTGTCCCTTAAACATAGCAAAAGCTGCCTGGCTGTCACGGTCAATATCAATAGCAAAATACTTTGAGGCAAGTATGGCAGTTTCCCGATTGGTATATTTTTCTACGAGGTACAATAAAAGATTCCAGTAAGAATTAGCACCACCGCTGGAGTAAATTCTTTTTTCTTCGGTAACGATGCTGCCATCCACCACCTCCACTTCGGGAAACATTTCCCTGAACTCATTGATAAATCCCCAATGCGTAGAACATTTTTTTCCATTGAGTAAACCAGTTGCTGCCAATAAAAATGCCCCTACACAAAGTGAAGCTACTTCTGCCCCATTGTCGTATTGCTCTTCGATCCACGGAAGTAAT
>JBDSUW010000123.1:0-10572 GCA_039927535.1 Chitinophagaceae bacterium
GTCGAAGTTAGACATTTCCTAAACTTCTTAATTTGTGATTAAAATAATTCAAAGATTGCTTTTCTTTCCTATGAGTAGAGTGCCAACTTTTGGGTATGGCGGCCTTAGCTTTTGTATTTGCTCATCCGTGTTACTGTAGTACAAGAGTGCGACGCAACAGACGATGATAGTAGTACAGGTGCTGGGCTAATAATAATTACTCACTTAATACAAGATTCCTCCTTCGTCGGAATGACAAAGGCTTCGTCGTACCTCCTCGCAATGACGTTTTCCCCCTCAGCCCTTACCTTTGCACCCCATTTATGAAATACACGAACGAAATAGCAAGGCGGAAGACATTTGCCCCGCCTGATAAGTCGGGCAGGCATTATTAGCCACCCGGATTCTACGATAAGATAAGTGTAAGAGAAGTTCTAAGCATTTACTCCATTATAAAAGGCAAATTCTGGGGAAATATCATAATCCCATAGTTCATTCTCTTTTGAATTCGCAAACCGGATTACTTTGTCCCATACTATTTCTCCAAAAATTCCTACTCTGGCACTTGAGAAAATATTTTTCTCCTTAAGTTTTTCAATTCCCGGTAAATGTTTATGCTTTTCTAGCAATGGCATTATATCAATGATTTTAGTTATGCCATTATTAAAGGTGCATAAAATAGTAAAATCTTCGAGTAAATTGATATGTTTAATTTTAAGCATTATTGTAACGGAGTTACTTTTTGAAATTCTTTTGTATTCCACATAGTTAGTAATACGTCTTTATGAATTTCGGCCCATGCCTGCACCTATTTTAGTTTACTAACGGGAAAATCGCCGTTTAATAAACTGCCATTTTCTATGATAATATTTGCTTCAAATTCTCCATACTTTACTTTAAAGTGCGGAGGGGTATGGTCATTAAAAAACATGTAAATAATTATCCCGTAAAACCTTGAAATCTCTGGCATTTGCTTTTTATACAAAAGTAGTAATTTAAACAAAGAAATTGAATGTTACCCTGCAATGACAAGTTTAGTAAGGCTTAGGAGCCTTACCTTTGCCGCCTTTAACGAATTTTATTACTGTAAAAAATATAAAACCTCTTTAGGGGCTTGGGGCATGAAATACACGAACGAAATAGCAAGACGGAAAACATTTGCCATTATCAGTCACCCGGATGCGGGAAAGACGACACTGACGGAAAAGTTTCTGCTGTTTGGCGGCGCTATACAGGTGGCTGGTGCGGTAAAGAGCAATAAGATAAAGAAACATGCTACTTCCGACTTTATGGAGATAGAAAGGCAAAGGGGTATATCGGTGGCTACATCGGTTATGAGTTTTGAATACAATAATGTACTCATCAACCTGCTGGATACTCCCGGTCACAAGGATTTTGCTGAAGATACTTACCGTACCCTTACGGCGGTGGATAGTGTGATACTGGTGGTGGACAGTGTGAACGGGGTAGAGGCGCAGACTCGTCGCCTGATGGAAGTGTGCCGTATGCGGAATACACCAGTGATTGTGTTTGTAAATAAAATGGACCGTGATGGTAAGAACCGTTTTGACCTGCTGGAAGAAATAGAAAAAGAACTTAGCATACACCTGCACCCGATGACATGGCCCATTAACAGCGGCCGTGAATTTAAAGGAGTGTATAACCTGCATGATAAAAACCTGTTGCTCTTTGCTGCTAATACAAAAGCGGCAGATGAAAATGTGATTGCTGTTACTGATTTGGCTGATGCAATTGTAGATAAGAAGCTGGGCGATGCGGATGCTAAAACATTGCGGGAAGATGTGGAGCTGGTAGATGGTGTGCATGGCGAACTGAATGTGGATGATTACCTGGCGGGAAAAGTGGCGCCGGTTTTCTTTGGCTCGGCCATTAATAATTTTGGGGTGAAGGAAATGCTCGATACGTTTATTAAGATTGCACCTACACCTCGGAGCAGGGAAACAACGGTGAATCCTGTGAATGTGCAGGATGATAAGATGAGTGGTTTTATATTTAAGATTCATGCCAACCTTGATCCAAAGCATAGAGACAGGATTGCTTTCTTTAGGGTTTGCTCGGGTAAGTTTGAACGTAACAAATACTTCCATCATGTGCGGCTGGATAAGGATGTTCGTTTTAGTGCTCCATATAGTTTTATGGCCCGGGAAAAAAGTGTGATTGAAGATGCGTATGCCGGTGATGTGGTGGGATTGTTTGACACCGGAAACTTTAAAATTGGTGATACATTAACCGAAGGAGAGGATTTTTTCTTTACCGGTATTCCTTCTTTTTCGCCTGAAATTTTTAAAGAGGTATCTAATAAAGATCCGCTGAAAACCAAACAGTTGGAGAAAGGATTAAATCAGCTTACGGATGAAGGTGTGGCACAGTTGTTCACCCAGTTTGGTGGGAACAAGAAAATAATCGGTTGTGTGGGTGAGCTGCAGTTTGAAGTGATTCAATATCGTTTGTTGCATGAATATGGTGCGTCAGTTGTCTTTAATTCTTTGCCATTTTATAAGGCTTGCTGGTTAACATCGAAGGATGATAAAAAACTGTTGGAGTTCTCTCGTTTTAAGCAGGCGAATATTGGTGAAGACAAAGATGGCCATATGATTTACATGGCGCAGAGTGAGTGGTTTTTGAATACGGAGATTGCGAATAATCCGGATATTGAGTTTCATTTTACGAGTGAGATACATAAGTAGTTTTGAACCACGGAGACAGGGAGGCAGGGAGAAACACAGAGATGTATTTTGATAGGACTCCGTGATCCTCTTTGTCTTTGTGCCTCCGTGGTTCATTTTTTTCCGCTATAATAACACAAATGATTTGTCGTGTATGAACAGCATTTTTAAAACAGAACGTTTAGTTGTCAGAAATTTTACAGTTAATGATTATGATAATCATTTCCTGCTGACTGGGAATGCTGATGTAATGCGTTATATCCGCCCGATAAAGAATAAAGAGGAAAGCGATTTGTATTTTAATGAAACGGTATTGGATGCACCATCTCATGCTTTTCAAGGCAGGTGGGCAGTAGAGGAAAAAGATACAAAACGTTTTATAGGTTCGGTTGGAATTATCCCTATTCCTGATGATGTGACAAAAACACAAATGGGATATTCCTTTCTTCCGGAATATTGGGGAAAAGGCCTTGCTTCAGAATTAGTAAAAGCAGGATTAGAATATTTTAAGAAGAGAACGCCGTTACCAGAAATTTATGGTATAACGGAAACTGAAAATATTGCTTCGCAAAAAGTGTTATTGAAAAACGGATTTGTTCCTTTTGGAAAAAAGATGGAAGGGGAAATTGAATTGTTGGTGTTTGTGTTTAAGCGATAATTAAATTCTATCTAATCAATACAAAAGTGCCTTTACGGAAAACTTCATCTGCACAGGTTGTTTTTGCTTTGATCATATAAACAAATACAGCAGGATCCTGTTGTACGCCTTTGTATCGTCCGTCCCAGCAATCGTTCGGATTCCTTGTAAAGAAAATTCTTTCGCCCCAACGATTGTAAATGCTGAATTCAAGTTCGAGTATTGTTCCCCAATATTTTACTCTGTAGCAATCATTCTTGCCATCATTGTTTGGTGTAAAAGCTGTTGGCATCAGATAGCCACCTTTATTATCAGCACTTACTTTTACTGTTACGCTGTCATAATTTATACACCCATTAATATTTGTTCCTTTAACGATGTATTGTGTGGTGATGACTGGTATTGCGATTGGGCTTCCAGAATTTGGGTTATTTAGTGTAGCTGCAGGTGACCAGTTATATTGCGATGCTCCACTCGCAGATAACTGGCTTTGTGAAGAACTGCAATCTATGTCATTAGATCTGCTGGCAGTAACTGCAGGTAATGGTAATACTGTTACAGTTGTTGAAAGGGTAGCAGCGTTGCCACAAATGGTATCTGTTACCAATACGGAATAAGTGGTAGTTACTGTTGGTGAAGCAGTAGGATTATAGATGTTTGAATTGTTTAACGAACTGGCCGGTTGCCAGGAATAGACATCACCGCCATTTGCATTTAATTGAACAGATTTATTAGTGCAGATAGGAGCAACAGCAACTATTGAAAAATTACTTACAGAACGAACACTAATCATTACCGAATCTTTACTTGAACATCCACTTGCATTTGTTGCAGTAAGATAAAACATTGTAGTAACCGGCGGTGTAGCGGTTGGATTTAAAATGGTTGGGTCGTTCAAAAATGCTGTTGGTGTCCAGGCATATTGTGTGGCACCAATACTGCTGGATTGTAATATGGAAGAACCTGCTGCACAAATCGTATCTGCAGGTCCGGCATCCATTGTCAGCGTTGATGCAAAAATATTTTTTGAGCTACTGTCCTTACATCCGTTGATATCAGTAATGATTAGTTTAACGGTATAATTTCCCTGAGCAAAAGTATGTGTAGTGTTTTGTGTGTTGGCTGTTGCACCATCACCAAAATACCATCCCCAGGTAGAAATTGGATTTGTATTTGTAAATCCAAAACCTTTGAAATCTAAATTGCTACAGGAAAGTAAACTGTCTTTTATTCTTAATGAATCTATATTTGGTTTGAAAGGAGTGTTGTCGATGGGTATTTGCAAGTTCAATAAATTTGAACCTGCTATACCTGGTGTTGCTCCCCAAGGATTATTGCTGTATCCGGTACAGACGCCATTTAAACCTCCAGTTGCAGTTAAATTAATATTTGACGGAATTGCTGCATTAGAAACCCACAATAAACCTGCGCCACCACCACCTCCAGGGCCAACTTTGAGAAATCCTGCTGCTGTCATATTAGCTCCATTCCCACCTTTTACTTCAATCTGATTATTGTCTAGATGTAAGTTTGCGTTAATTAAAATAGTGCCACCACCACCACCACCGCCCATTCCTTCATGGCAACCTGATCCGTTACTGCCACATGGAAGTCCATTATTTCCATTTGCAAGTATTTTATTACCGTTTGATTTTATTTTATCCGAAATAATAATTGCAATGCCACCTCCATTTCCTCCTTTGGATTCGAATGCCTGAGGATTATTGCTGTGGCCAGCACCGCCTCCACCACCAAGAAAAATTTTATTTTGAGTATTATTGTAATTCAATTGTTTTCCGCCTAAACCTCTGTTATCAAATGGAACTGTAACGCTACAAGTGCCAGCTTCAAAATTATATCCACCGAACCCACCTGAAGCAAAATTGCTTCCACCACCACCACCTGAGTTATGAGAATTGCCACTACCTCCTCCATTTGCAATAGAACCCTTGCCGTAAGATTTATTCGACGAAATAATAGCAATACTTTCTCCTTTTTCTGACGCTAAATCAGGATTTACAGGATAAAAAAATTGATTTTCATAACAATTAAATGAAGAAGGATTTGAAACAAGATCCCCGCCTCCACGAAATCCTTTGCCACTTACATCAATGTTGGAGCTTAAATTTAAAGTATCCTGAACATTCAAAACAAGGACACCTCCTTTATTTCCATCCCAAGGCAGACAGGTAAGGACAGAAGTAACATTTACATTTTGGTAATAAGGAACTCTTATTAATTGAACTTTTCCTAAAGGAATATCATATTGTCTTGTAAGTGTATTTTTTAATTCTATTATGTTTCCTGTTTTGCTTTTTACATAATTAAATTCATAATTACCAGCATTCTTATAGCCTGTTACCGTGCCAAAGGCTGCAGTATTAGTAGAATCAATGACGGCGCCTTTCATTTGAATTAATAAAACTGTATCACCTGTGTTATACGCATTAGCATCTTCAACAGTTATTTTGTTTTCACAGGGATTAAATCCAATAACAGGCGTATAGTCATTGATAATATCGCCAATATTTGGTGCAGTTGTAAGTAAAGAGCAATCACCGTATGCTTTTACTTCGTCAATATTTAATGGTCTGTCATAAATTCTTACTTCATCTAATACTCCGTTAAGCCAATATGGAAAACTTGGATCTTCCATTCGACCCATAAACAGGTCTCTGGAGTTTGTAAAATTTAAAATGATATTTGTAGAAAATTTTAATTCGCAATTGATATAAATCCTGGCTGTAATTCCATCATAAGTCCAAATAACACTATACCATTGATTAAGTTGAACAATCGGCAATGGCGCAATAGTGTTGCCCCCGTAAAATCTTTCGGTAGTGATGTCGGGAGTTGTGCAACCTGTATAAACATCTGAAAAGCGTATAAAATAATTACCAATCTGATTGTTATCGTTGAACCCTTTCATGACCATCATATTATTATAGCATGTTCCTGTATAAAAACCAGTTGGTTTTACCCACGCCGTAATAGACATTTTATTTGTCATATTTATTGACGGACTATTAAGGATCTTCATATATGTATCCGTTCCATTAAAGTTGTAAGCGCTACTGGGAATTCCAAATCTATCTGCGGTTAGTGTTGCATTATTGAAAACCGGATTATTATTATTTCCGCTGACATCATTTGCATTCCCGGAAAATGGATAATATGCCTTTAGACCAAGAGACAAGTCAACTTGTGCCGAAGCGATGTTTGAAAGCAGGATAAGATAAGTAAATAATCGGTTCATGGGGATGCGTAATTGGAAGACAAATTACTTCAAATTTGCGATACCTGTATAGTTATGAGGGGAGATTTTTTTAAGCTCTTTTTTTAGTGTATCTGCTACTTTTAGTTTGTCAATAAACTGATGGATTACTTTTTTGTCTATTTGTTGATTGCCTCTTGTAAGGTCTTTCAGCGCTTCATACGGATTAGGATAATTTTCTCTTCGTAAAACTGTTTGAATGGCTTCAGCTACAACTGCCCAATTATTATCAAGATCTTCATAAATTTTCTGATCGTTTAAAATAAGTTTTCCTAAACCTTTCTCAATCGAACGGATCGCAATCAATGTATGCGCAAAAGGTACACCGATATTTCTCAGTACGGTTGAATCGGTTAAGTCTCTTTGTAATCTTGATATTGGTAATTTACCTGCAAGGTGTTCAAAAATTGCATTGGCAATACCAAGGTTTCCTTCTGCATTTTCAAAATCAATCGGATTTACTTTATGTGGCATGGCTGATGAACCCACTTCACCTTTCTTCGTTTTTTGTTTAAAGTATTCCATCGAAACATAACTCCATACATCTTTACAAAAATCAGAAAGGATATTATTAATCCTCTTCATGCAATCAAAATGGGCAGCAAGGTTATCGTAATGCTCTATTTGTGTTGTGTATTGTTGTCGGTTTAATCCTATGCTAGTTACAAACTCATTGGCAAATTTTATCCAATCAGTTTTTGGAAAAGCAATATGGTGTGCATTGAAATTGCCAGTTGCTCCGCCAAATTTTCCACTGAACGGAATGCCAATAAACTGTTCGATTTGATTTTGAATTCTTTCAACAAACACCATGATCTCTTTGCCCAGTTTTGTGGGACTTGCCGGTTGTCCATGGGTATGTGCCAGCATCGGAATAGCTTTCCATTCACCAGCCAGTAATTTCAATTGTGCATTTAGGTTCAATAACCCAGGCAGGTATTCATATTCAATGGCATGTTTCCATGACAAAGGAATGGCAGTGTTATTTATGTCTTGTGATGTAAGACCAAAATGTACCCACTCTTTGGCATCGGTGCCGCCATTTTTTTCTAATTCATTTTTTAAAAAATATTCAACTGCCTTAACATCATGGTTTGTCGTATATTCTATTTGTTTTATTTCCTGGGCATCTTCGGGTCCAAAATCTTCTGCCAGTTTTTGTAAATGTTTTTTGGTTTTGCTTGGAAGCTTGAAGAATTTTTTATGTTCGAGGAAAAGAAGGTATTCGATTTCAATAATAACCCTGTATTTGATTAATGCATATTCAGAAAAATATTCATCCAGGTGCTGAACTTGTTTTCGGTAACGTCCGTCAACCGGGGAGATGGCAGTGAGAGCAGTCAATTCCATGATTTGATTTTAATGAAGTCCTTTCAATCTATACCTTTGCAGCCACAAAAATAACTGAATTGGATAAGATAAGAGTAGGCATAGTAAACTACCTGAATACAAAGCCGCTGTTGTATGGATTAAAAAGAGATCCAATTAGCAGCCAGATTGAATTAATTGGAGATTATCCTTCCCGCCTGGCAGAGATGTTGTTGAATGAGGAAATAGATATTGGATTGGTGCCTGTTGCAATTCTACCGAAATTAAAAGAATATCATATCGTTTCCGATTATTGTATTGGAGCAGAAGGAGAGATTGCTTCTGTTGCATTGTTTAGTGAAGTTCCAATGCAGGAAATTAAAAAAGTATTGCTTGATTATCAAAGTCAGACTTCCGTCGAGTTACTCAAATATCTGATGAAGGAATATTGGGGGATAAGCCCTGAAATTGTAAATGCGGAAGATGAAGACTACCGAAAGGAGATTACAGGAACTACGGCTGGTCTTGTAATCGGCGACAGAGCTTTTGAACAGCGTAAAATCTCTACTTTTATTTATGACCTGGGATCTGAGTGGCGAAAAATTACCGGTTTACCATTTGTATTTGCAGCTTGGATAAGTACAAGACCTATTTCGGCAGAATTCATTAAGTTGTTTAATGAGGCAAATGGAATGGGGATTGCAAAAATTGATGAGATTGTTGCAGAAACCCCTTTTAATTTGTTTGATCTGAAAAAATATTATAAACAACATCTTAGCTATACTTTAGATGATAGAAAAATTCAGGGGATGAATCATTTCTTACAGGTGATAAATGAGGGATAATTATCATTTCCTGATCCTATTTCTTTTTGTTTAACGAGGCTGAAATAAAGTATTTTTGAACCTAAAATCAGAAAGATTAATGAAAGTAGTAATATTCGCCGGTGGATTAGGTACCCGAATTTCAGAAGAAACGGATACAAGGCCAAAGCCGATGGTTGAAATCGGTGGCAAACCTGTTCTATGGCATATAATGAAAATTTATAGTCAGCATGGCTTCAATGACTTCATTATTTGTCTTGGTTACAAAGGATATATCATCAAGGAATATTTCATGCATTATTTTACCCATAATTCTGATATAACTATTGAACTTGGTAATAATAAAGTGGAAGTGCATGGTAGTAATACAGAGTCTTTTAAAGTTACTTTAGTAGAAACCGGTCAGCATACAAAGACGGCAGGAAGATTAAAGCAGGTGCAGAAATATATAGGGAATGAGGAATTCATGCTTACTTATGGTGATGGAGTAAGTGATGTGAACATAAAAGAATTACTGGCATATCATAAAAAGCAAAATAAAATAGCCACAGTTACTGCGGTGCAGATGGATGCCAGATTTGGAGGAATGGATCTTTCAGATAATGGCGATGTTGTTTCATTTAAAGAAAAGGCAAAAGATGAAAGTAAATGGATCAATGGTGGATTTTTTGTATTGAAGCCTGAGGTGTTTAATTATTTAGATGGTGATATGAATGAAATGATGTGGGAAGATGAGCCTTTGGAAAAACTTACCAATGACGGACAATTAGCAGCCTACAAGCATAAAGGTTTCTGGAAACCAATGGATGCATTAAGAGATAAAATAGAATTAGAATCACTCTGGCAGGCGAACCAGGCAAAATGGAAGATCTGGTAATGCAGGAAGTTCTTTCATACTATAAAGGCAAAAGAGTTTTTATTACCGGTCATACTGGTTTTAAAGGTGCATGGTTAATGGCATGTTTGCATTTGGCAGGTGCTGAAATAAAAGGGTATGCTCTTGCACCGGAATATGATGGATTATATAACCGGTTGGAGTCTCATGCATTCGGCGAAAGTATAATTGCAGATATAAGGGATAAAGAGAGGCTTCAAAATGAAATTGATTCTTTTCATTCAGATTTTGTTTTTCATCTGGCTGCGCAACCGTTAGTAAGACGTTCGTACGAAATTCCTGCCGAAACTTTTGAAGTAAACGTTGTAGGAACTGCAAATCTGCTGGAAGGAGTTAAACGGCTAAATAAAAAGTGTACAACTGTTGTAGTTACAACTGATAAAGTATATGCAAATAAAGAACAGGATATTTTATATAATGAGGAGGATCAGCTGGGAGGATATGATCCATACAGTGCAAGTAAAGCTGCGACTGAATTGGTAGTTGATTCTTTTCGAAATTCTTTTTTCAATTGTAACAGTTTTAAGCATCATCAAAAAGCAGTAGCCAGTGCTAGGGCAGGTAATGTAATAGGTGGCGGAGATTGGAGTAAAGACAGAATCATCCCTGATATAGTCCGTTCATTGCAGAATAATGAAGATATAATTGTTAGAAATCCATCAGCAGTTCGTCCATGGCAGCATGTATTAGAACCATTATGCGGCTATTTACAATTGGGAATTCTTTTAGATACAACTCCGGAAAAATATGCAAAGGCTTATAATTTCGGACCATTACCATCCGATCATTTTACAGTGAAACAATTGGTAGAAAAAGCAATTGCATGTTGGGGAAGTGGTAGCTGGGTTAATCATTCAGACCCAAATCAACCTCATGAAGCTGGTTTATTAAAGCTTGACATCAGCAAAGCAAAAAAAGAATTGAACTGGATTCCGAAATTAACAGGAACACAGGCAATTGAATGGACG
>JBDSUW010000124.1:0-7253 GCA_039927535.1 Chitinophagaceae bacterium
GTAGCAACAAATAAACAGTATTACAAATAACAATATTACTATTGATAACCTGAAGCCGGGTTTCTACAGCCTTCGGGTGTTTGTACCAGAAACTGGCGAAAAGTCTGTGATGAAAGTTGTAGTGAACAAACGATAAATGCTCAAGGTTTTAATAAAACCTACGGGGATGGCTTTTTTGGCCGTCCCCCTTTTTTTTTTCAGCTTACCTATTTGTGTGAGTAAAGGATAATCAAAGATTTATTCTGCTTCGCAGAATAAAAAATCCGTGTTTATCCATCCGATCTGTTTCATCCGTGTCCAAAAAAAACTTGTATCCACATGATTGGATTTTAACTGCCATGGTTCGTGTCTCCACGAACTATTTTCGAGTGTTATATTGATAGTTTTTATCTTCACGAACCATTTGTATTTTTATTCAGGTATCGAGATACTGTAATAAATTCAGAACATGCAATATGAAAATGAAACTAAGGATTCTTTAGCCTACCAGCGAAAATCTTATATGAAGTTGGGAGAGATTTTCTTTTGGACTGCAACTATCAAAAACTGGCAACGTTTGTTAACAGAGGATAAGTACAAAGAAGTTATAATTAGCTCATTGGAGTATTTAAGTAATGAAAAGCTGATAGATGTATTTGCATTTGTAATAATGCCCAATCATATCCACCTGATCTGGAGAATAAATAGAATGAATGGAAAGGAATCTCCACAAGGGTCATTTTTAAAATATACGGCGCATCTGTTTAAAAAAATGCTGAAAGATAGTCAGGGAGATCAATTGAATAAGTACAAAAGTGATGCGGTAAATAAGTCTTTTGAATTCTGGCAAAGAGATCCATTGGCGATTCTTTTATACTCGAAAGAAATAGCAGTTCAGAAATTGAAGTATATTCATAATAATCCTTTAGCAGAACATTGGCAGTTGGTAGCTGATCCTACTGATTATAAATATTGTTCTGCCAACTACTATGAAAAGAATGAAAGGCAGTTTGTTTTTTTGAAAGACTTATATGATGAGTTTTAAATCTGGTTCGTAGAGACACGAACCATGACGTATATGATGAGTTTTAAATTTGGTTCGTAGAGACACGAACCATGGCGTATATGATTAGTTTTAAATCTGTTTCGTGGAGACACGAACCATGGCGTATATGATGAGTTTTAAATCTGGTTCGTGGAGACACGAACCATGGCGTAAAATGGAAACCCAAAATAAAACCCGCAACATTCAATTTGTGTTGCGGGTTTCTTGTTATTAAGAATAATATATTAATTTGTCTTTATCACTTTTAATAAATCGACTTCAAATATCAGGAGTGAACCACCAGGTATAGGACCGTAATCATGTGCTCCATAACCAAGAGTGTATGGAACATAGAATTTATACTTTGCACCTTCGCTCATTAACTGCAAACCTTCAGTCCAGCCTTTAATAACACCACCCAGATTAAAAGTAATGGGTTCGCCTCGTTTGTACGAGTTATCAAACTCAGTTCCATCAAGCAAAGTTCCCATGTAGTTACAAGTAACACTGTCTTGTGCAGTTGGTTTAGCACCTGTTCCTGCTGTTATCACTTCATATTGTAATCCGCTGGGGGTTGTCATTACGCCGGGCTTTGTTTTATTCTTCTCAAGAAAAGTCGTTCCTGAATCCATCCTGGGTTTTGATTTTTCTGTTTGTATCAGTGTCATATAATTATTCATACAGGCATTGGCAGCAGCATCATCCATTAATGTTGTTTTGCCCGACATGATGTCATTAATAGCTTTTGATACCAACGTGGCATTTAATTTTTTAATGCCTTGCTGTTTATAGAAATTGGCTACACTTACGCCAACGGCATAACTTGCTGAGTCGTTTAAATTTTTTAGTATCGGTGCAATTGGTTTGGCAGCTGGTTTAGTGGTGGGTTTTGTAGCAACAGGTTTACTACCCGGCTGGGCAAAGACAATTCCTGAAAGCAGGGAAAGTGATACGAATACGGTTGTTTTTTTCATATTTCTGTTTTTCGTTTTTTAGGAGGTCAAAAATACAGGTTGAAATGCAATTACTACTGACTTCAATCATTTAATTTTGGCCTCAAATTGTTGTGTTTATGGAAGATTTTGTAATACCTATACAGGTAAGATGGTCCGATCTTGATCCTAATTTTCACCTGCGCCATTCAGTTTATTACGACTGGGGAGCTCTATGCAGGGTTGCATATCTCAGCAAAGCTGGCCTTACTTTACAACGTATGCAACAGTTACAAATCGGCCCTATCATTTTCAGGGAAGAATGTATTTTTAGAAGGGAAATAAGATTGGGTGATCCGGTTACTATTGGGATGAAGGTATTGAAGGCAAGAAGAGATTTTTCCCGATTTACCATTCAGCATGAAATTAAGAAGAATCCAGAAACAGTGTCTGCCATACTTACTGTTGACATTGCCTGGATGAGTGCTGTTACCCGTAAACTTGCCGTATTGCCCGAAGAAGATACTAAGCTATTGATGGAGGGACAACTATCAGAAAATTTTCAATGGGAAGATTGAACAGTTGAAGAATCCAGCATCATAACTTTCTCCGGAAAACGGATAGCATAATCTTTTACCAGGTTTCTTATAAAACTATTTTCTTTATACTCCGTTAATTGCTCTTTCAGCATTTCTAGATCGGTAATCTGTATATCGGCTTGCAGATAACCCATGCCATAAAGATGTCCGTTCAATATTAATATGCAAGACTGATCATCGCCATTTAATCCTTTATCTTTTATAATGAAGGAAGGCTGTTGTTGTAAGGATTCAACTGCTTCGTTGATGCGTTGATTGTAGTCATCCTGAGATTCTGACTGCTCGCAAGCACCGTAGCAATATTTTTCTTTTAGTCCGATGCAAACGTCATTATCAGTTTGCAAATTGCAAAGTCTTGGACAAAGATTATATTCTTTGAGTAGTTTTCTTACAATGGCATGGCCATCTGTTAAATAATGAAAACTGTAAACAGGATTTAATCGTTTTCTGTTTTTATCAATCGCCAGGCGTTGATACCCATTCTGATCTTCGTACAAAAAAAGACCATACACATCTTCCCATCTTTTTTGTGATGTGTTGAAGACCGGCCATCGTTTTTTTATTTCTGTTGATTCAAGTATGCAAGCCATCAGCTCAGTGCCACAGCTTTGATAACTGATGCTATGCACATGCTGCATAAAATTCTGCTTCTGCCTGCTTTGCGAATTATTACTGAAGTGACTGTTCACTCTGTACTTTAAATTGTTGGCCTTGCCTACATACACCACTTTACCTTTTTCGTTATGAAAATAATATACTCCCGGTGTGTACGGCAGTTGTGTAAAATGTTCTTTCGGCACATTGGGCGGCAGTATAGCATCTTTTGAATTGCGTTGCAATGCTTTGCTTATATGTTGTTCTTTATCATTCTCCAACAACAGTTGAAAAACTTTTACCGTAGCAGCCGTATCACCACCGGCACGGTGGCGGTTACTGATATGTATGCCGAGTGCATCGCAAAGCTTACCAAGACTATAAGATGCAAAGCCGGGAAATATTTTGCGGCTTAACCGTACCGTGCAAAGTTTTTTACTGTTGAGTTCGTAGCCACAAGCTTTTAAGTGTGCATTTACAAATGAGTAATCGAAACTTACATTGTGTGCTACGAATATGTTGTTTTGTAAAAGACTGAATATTTTTTCTGCTACTTCATTAAAGGTTGGCGCATTGGCTACCATGGTATTATTGATGCCTGTCATGGCTTGAATGAAATAGGGGATGGGCTGCTGCGGATTAATCAAGGTTTCGAATATCTCTGTTACTTTTTCTCCATCATAAATATGTATGGATATTTCGGTGATGCCGTTGGCGGCGGCATAGCTTCCTGTTGTTTCTATATCTACAATGGCATACATAAGGAACTGCTAATTTCGGATTTTTTTATTATTGATTGGAATGATTGAAATGATTAATGCAGATGAGGGATTATTTGTTGTCACGAACCAGCCTGATGGCGGGCAAGTTATACGAATGCCAGGAAAGATAACTGCCCATTTCACCTGAATTATTTGTTTCTCGCAAAGACGCAAAGGTGAAAAGGGTGGGCATTTGTAATACCGAGGTACAGCCTGTCCCGAAATTGATTCGGGAAGGCATATCAGAGAGTTATGGATTTTGTGATGCAGCAGGTGTTGTAATGTCTACCACATTTTTCCAGGTGCCATCAGTTTGTTTGCGCCAGATGCTTACAGCTTTATTATAATGCGTAATAATTTTTCCGGTGGAATCTGGAATAGAAACTTGTGAGTTTTCTATCATGTATGCCATATCGCCGCTTTCTGAAACTTCTACTGACAAAGGCTCCCAGCTAATGCGAAACCCGGGAACCTTAAAACTTTCTTCCACCATCTGTCTGATTGCCGATTTACCAACTAAAGGAGTTTGACCTGGTGACATTAGTGTAGCATCTTCGGCCCAATAGGTTACTGTCTTTTCTACATCTCCTGACGATGCTATCTGCGACCACTCTTTGCTTAGCTGCATAATCTTTTCTCCTTCGGCTTTTTGATCTACTTTTTTTTGATTGCAACTAAAAGTTATCAGCACCAGTAGTATTACAGTTATTCTTTTCATGACTTTTGTTTTATAATTGATAATGGTTAATTATTAATAAATATCAGATGATGCAGTGATTGAGACAAACAATACTTCAAATTTAATTAAATATCAATGGGAAAAGATAAAGTGTTCCAGCGAAACTGTTGCTGGGAGGAAAAAATGATGAATGATGATTGGTGACTGTCTCGATAAATGATGGAATACAAAGAACACTATGCTCGCATAAAGGATATAAAAAATCATCTGATTATTAATACGTTGTGTTCTTTGTATTTTTCTTTGTGACCTTTGTGTTATTTTTTATTTTTTTGGATAAAACCTCATTGTGCTTGTATTGAAATTGATTTGTTACATAAGCGATCTTAGAAAACGTTTCTTAGTTTTCGTTTTTTGTTGTTACCAATAAAATGTCCCTACGGGACAAGTAGTGAGATTATTAAAATACTCAATAGAATTCATTCATTTGAGGTGTGCCCTTCGTTCCTCAGGGTAAACTGTGCGAGGGACGATGCTCAGGGAAATACTGCTGCCGATTACCAAATAACGCTTCGCTGAAGCTACGGGTTATAAGAAAAAAAACCGGCTACTTATTACTAAGGGCCGGTTTACGAAAAGTTTGTTTTTTATTTTTATAAGGTCTTCAGCACATCATTCATACCCCTCACCGCATCTGCACTTTTATTAAATGCAGCCTGTTCGCTTTCATTCAATTTAAAATCAAGAATTTTTTCCCAACCATTTTTGCCAATGATTACGGGTACGCCAAGACAAATATCTTTTTGTCCGTACTCACCATCTAATGCCACGCAACAAGTAAAGAGTTTTTTCTCATTTCTTACAATGGCTTCTACCAACGCAGCTCCGGCTGCACCGGGTGCATACCATGCAGAGGTGCCAATGAGTGCTGTTAGGGTAGCACCGCCAACCATCGTTGCTTTTACAATAGCATCCTGCTTTTCGGCAGATATGAAATCGGTAACGGGTGCACTGTTCCAGGTGGCATGGCGAATAAGAGGTATCATGGTAGTGTCGCCGTGTCCGCCAATTACAACTGCATTCAGATCGGAAGGTGAACAACCTAAATGTTGGCTCAACTGGTATTTGAAACGGCTGCTATCTAATGTGCCTCCCATTCCGATAATTCTGTTTTTTGGTAAACCTGTTGCCTGCAAGGCAAGATAGGTCATGGTGTCCATCGGATTGCTAATTACAATGATGATGGCATCCGGCGAATGTTTTAAAATATTTTCACTTACTGTTTTTACAATGCCTGCATTGGTGCCGATAAGGTCTTCTCTCGTCATGCCCGGCTTGCGGGGAATGCCTGATGTGATAACTACTACACTGCTACCGGCAGTTTTTGAATAATCATTTGTAGAGCCGGTGATCTTTGTATCGAAGCCAAGTAATGTTGCTGTTTGCATCATATCCTGGGCCTTACCTTCGGACAGGCCTTCTTTAATGTCTAATAAAACAAGTTCGGAAGCCAGTTCTTTACGGGCAATATTATCAGCACAGGTAGCTCCTACAGCACCAGCACCTACAACAGTTATTTTCATGAAAAGAAATTTAGGGAATAAGAAATATATGTATCCGCTCAAAGGTATTAGTTTCAACCAGAAATACCATTTGCAAACTAAATTTTTGGTAAATCAGAAATAAATACCTGTTCTTAATTGCAATAAAGATTCATCATTACCATTTGGAATCTCATACGTTGCCACCAGGAATATTTTATTGAAAGGAATGATGAAAAACCCGCCGCCGTAGCCTGTGTGCCAGGTGTTCGATTGTTCAAGTGGTTGCCACACACGGCCAATATCATAAAAACCAAGAAGGCCTATTTTGCCGGTAAATAAAAAGTTACGGGTATTGGCTGCCCAGCGCAGTTCGTTGTTATTATTAAATGCTGATTTGCCATAGAATCGTTCCCTGTTATATCCACGGAGGTCAAGGTTTCCTTTTAACTTATTCAAATGATAAAAATTGGCTTCGCCGGAAAGTATGGCAACGGCCGCTCTTGATGCGATGCTGAAATTTTTACCTAATGGTAAATAGAAAGTAACATCAGATTTGAAATTGGTAAAGGAAGTGTTTTGTTTTTTTATGTTATTCAGATAAAGGCCACCAATGGAAAAACGGAATCCTTTGGTGGGAAATACTTTATCATTAACTGCACGGTAGCGGTAAGCTATTTCTCCACCCGCAAAATGGTTAGTGTTGTACTCGGTTAGATTTGGATTCAGACCGGATAGATATTTCCCTTCTTTTCTATCTACTCTAACAGCCTGATAAATTCCGTTCAGTTCCACATTATGATGCTCAGTTACTTTTTGAAAACCCATTGCGGCAAAATAACGGTGACTGTAGGTGCGGTAATAGCTGCTTGATTTTACATCTTCGATTGTTTCATTGCCTATACCATAAAAACTTTCTATAGCTGGTACATCTGCTCTTGCTTTGATGATGAAATCAAAACTGCCGATTGCTTTGGGAAACAGACCAACATAGCCCACATTTACACCACCTCTTACAAATCCATAACTCGCATTGAATAGATGCTGGGTTTCATATTTATCTTTCTTCCATCGTTTAGGTGTAATAAGAATATTGGCACTGATCTTTATTCCTGTTCTTGGA
>JBDSUW010000125.1:0-7710 GCA_039927535.1 Chitinophagaceae bacterium
GATGATCATGCTTACCAGGCCATCAGTGCTTATGGCAGCAAGTTGATGCAGACCCCCGGCATAGACCGCATTGCCAAAGAAGGTGTGCTGTTTAAAAAAGCGTACGTTACCAATTCTATCTGCGGGCCCAGCAGGGCAACAATAATCACAGGTAAGTACAGTCATAAAAATGGGTTTAAAGACAATGAGCATTCCAGCTTCGATGGTTCTCAGAATACATTTATAAAGGAATTGACCAACGCTGGTTATCAAACCGCATGGATAGGTAAATGGCATTTGGAAACAGAACCGCAGGGTTTTACTTATTGGCAGGTGTTACCAGGACAGGGTAGTTATTACAATCCCGATTTTAACATGATGGACGGAAGTAAAAAAAGAATAGAGGGTTACGCAGCAAATGTGATAGAAGATATTTCGGAAAACTGGATGAATAAGCGAGACAGTACAAAACCATTCTGCCTGGTGATTGGCCATAAATCTACACACCGCACCTGGATGCCGGATACTGCAGACCTAGGTATATATGACAATATAACTTTTCCCTTACCGCATAATTTTTATGATGATTACAAAGGCAGGCAGGCAGCGGCTGTACAGGATATGACTATTGCAAAAACAATGATCATGGGCTATGATTTAAAAATGTTTGATAATGAAGAAGCAATGAATAAAGAGGGGAGTATTAAAAGAATGAATGCAGCTCAGCGGACAGCTTTCGATGCATATTACCAATCTATTTACAACAATTTTAAGTCACTCAACTTGTCGGGCAATGCATTAGCCGAATGGAAATACCAACGGTACATGAAAGACTATCTGAGCACCGCAGCATCATTAGATAGAAATATTGGTCGCACATTGGATTACCTTGATAAAAATAATTTAACCAACAACACGATTGTTATTTATGTGTCCGACCAAGGATTTTATATGGGTGAGCATGGTTGGTTCGATAAACGATTTATGTATGAAGAATCGTTCCGAACGCCAATGGTAATGCGGTATCCGGGTGTTATAAAACCCGGCAGTGTTAATAATAATTTGGTGATGAACCTTGATATTGCACCAACTGTTCTGGAAGCGGCTGGAGTAAACATTCCGGCTGATATGCAAGGCGAATCTTTCCTGCCATTAGTTAAACATAATAATAGTAAAGGCCGTGATGCACTCTATTATCACTATTACGAAAATGGCGAACATTCCGTATCGCCACATTTTGGCATCAAAACAAAAAGGTATAAACTTATCCGTTTTTACAAAAGAGTAAGCAGTTGGGAATTGTACGATCTACAAAAAGATCCTTCAGAAATGAATAATCTGATTGATGACAAAAAATATAAGAAAAAAGTAGTAAAACTTAAAGGCGAGTTGTTGCAATTGATAAAAAAATATGATGATAAAGAAGCGGAAGAGATTTTTAATCAGCCTTTGCAGGGTAACTAACTATTATTTTTATGAAAAGCAGAAAATACAGTTTCATTTTCAGTCTTTTATTGTTAAACTTATCATCTGTAGCTCAGATTCAGTTGCCACAATATCCCGACAGCCTTTTCTCTACCTATTATCATCAAAGGGCAACACAATTCAATTCATTGCCAAAAACAAACGACGATATTATTTTTATCGGCAACAGTATTACAGATGGCGGCGAATGGAGTGAAACGTTTAATGATTTGAAAATTAAGAACCGTGGTATAAGTGGTGATATAACTGCAGGGGTATTAAACCGCTTAGATGAAGTAGCCAAAAGAAAACCTGCTAAAGTTTTTTTATTGATTGGTGTAAATGACCTGTCAAGAGGGATTTCAGCAGATAGTGTTGTTAAGAATATTTTATTGATGGCTTCTTTTATGAGGCAGGAAACACCTTCCACCAATTTATTTATACAAAGTATTTTACCGGTTAATGATATCTACAACAAATTCCAGGGCCATACAAGCAAAGCAAAACAGGTAAAGGAAGTGAATGACGCACTAAGTAAAAATGCAGCGGCCTATCGTTATACTTATATCGATTTGTATCTTCCTTTTTCCAATAGGGTAGGCAAGCTGAAACCTGAACTAAGCAATGATGGCCTGCATTTGAAAGGAGAAGGTTATTTATTATGGAAGCACCTGCTTTATCCATTCATTTATGGCTTGCAATCAAAACCATCTTTGTTGCCACAGCCACAGCAGCTAAAATGGAATCAGGAAATATTTAATTTATACCAATGCAAAGAAATAAAAATTACGCAGGATAGCTTGCAAATTGCAGCTGTTGGTCTGCAGCAATTTCTCGCTGCCAAAGGGCAGCAACTGTCTATTCAAAAAGCTGTTAAAAATGCCGGGCTGATTATAGAATTGCGGATTGAAAAAGTAGATGCACCATTATATCCACAGGAAGCATATAAAATAGATGTTAACGAAAAGAGGGTGTTGATTTCAGCCAATAGTCTTCATGGTATTTTTAATGGCATTCAAACGTTTAAACAATTGATGAGAGATGGTGCCATGATAGATGCTTGCGAAATAACCGACTGGCCTGCTTTTTCATGGAGAGGTTATATGGTGGATGTGGGCAGAAATTATCAATCCATCAAACAACTAAAGCAGCAGATAGATGTAATGGCTGCTTATAAACTAAACATATTTCATTTTCATCTTACAGAAGATATTGCCTGGCGTTTGCAAAGCAAACAATACCCGCAACTAACGGAACCTAAAAATATGCTGCGTAATCCGGGTGAATACTATTCGCTGGATGAAATGAGGGAACTCATTCAATACTGTAAGGATAGATTTATCACACTTATTCCTGAAATTGATATGCCTGGCCACAGCGCTGCTTTTAAAAGAGCAATGGGAGTTGATATGCAAAGCGAAGAAGGTGTAACAATCTGCAAAAATATATTAACAGAACTGTTTACAGAACTGGATGTGCCTTATATCCACATTGGCGGCGATGAGGTAAAAATTACCAACAAAGATTTTATGCCACTGATGACTGCACATGTAAAGTCTCTGGGCAAAATAATAATGGCATGGGATCCCGGTGGTAATGTACCTGAAGGCACCATCTTGCAAATGTGGAATGGAAATACAAAACCGAAACCCGGTTATCCTGCCATAGATTCAAGGCATTTATACCTGAATCATTTTGATCCATTTGATGGGGTGACAGCAACGTTCAATCATCAAATTGATGATGTAAGCGTAGGTGACGAAAAAAAGCTGGGAGCCATTTTATGTAACTGGCCCGACAGAAGGGTGAATAAAGAAGAAGATTTGATAACGATGAATGCAGTTTATCCTGTGATGCTCAGTTTTGCAGAAAGATGCTGGCAGGGTGGTGGCTGGAAAAATTATTTATCTGACTTTGACCTACCTGGAACAGAGCGTTACAAAGCGTTTGTGGAATTTGAAAATCGTTTACTGGATCATAAGCAACATTCTTTTGGAAACAAACCATTTCCCTATTTTAAACAAAGCGATATAGAATGGAAACTTATCGGCCCTTTTGTTAATAAAGGAAAAACTGCAAGTTCTTTTTTACCCGAAACAAAAATGTTTTTGGATTCCGTTCAATTAAAAAATTATCCATCAATCTATGGCGCCACTATCTGGCTGCGGCATTTCTGGCATCCTATGATCAGTTCTCATTTAAAAGATCCCAAAGAAAATACCACCTGGTATGCCACAAGAAAAATATGGTCTGATGAAGCTGGCGAAAAAGATTTCTGGATCGGCTTCAACAATCTCTCCCGTTCCACTGCAACAGATTCACCGCCGATTGGCGCATGGGATGCCCTTAATAGCGCCGTCTGGGTAAATGGAAAATTGATTGAACCGCATCATTGGAAACGTGGTGGACAAAAAGGTGATAGTGAAATACCCATGGCAGATGAAGGATACGAATATCGTCCAGCAACAAAAATTTTTCTGCAAAAAGGATGGAATACAATTTTAATAAAAGCGCCGGTTGCAGGGTTTAAAGGTGCTGACTGGCAAAACCCGGTGAAGTGGATGTTTACGTTTATTCAGCTATAAATAAAATACAACATGATAAACGAAATAACAATTATGGAAGCAGGTATATATGAACAGATATCAACTAAAATATTTGTAGATTCTCAGGAAGCATCTGTTTTTGTGGCACATAATAACTTGTCATTATGAATCAAAAGATTGAGTATCTATCTACTCTCTTTAAATTTGTAAACAAGACATTTTGCAAGTACACCAGTTATCGTAACTTTAGATACTTAACAGTAGTGACGTATTTATGGAACAATCTACTTGGAATGTGAAATTATATGGTAGTCGTGGATCAACACCGGTTTGCGAATCTGGTTTTCAAAAGTATGGTGGAAATACAACATGCATTTATGTTGACTTACTTATTAACGACCGAAGTAAAATGATCGTAATTTTTGATGCTGGAACTGGAATCCGCCAACTTGCGTCAGATATTGAAACAGGAAAAATTCCTCAAACTGACTTTATACTTTTGGTTTTTACACATCTTCATTGGGACCATATCCAAGGTTTTCCGTTCTTTTCTCCAGCTTTTAATCCAAAACAAAAAATAGGTATTGTTTATCCGCAAAAGAAATTTCACATCGATGAAGTTAAAGACCTTTTCGCTTTACAAATGCAAAAAGAATACTTTCCAGTTCAATTAGAAAGTATGGGGGCAAATTTGGAGTTCATAGATTATCGTGATGCTGAACCTATTTTAAGTGCTAATGGCCTAGTGAAATTTAGTTATCGTGAGCACAGTCATCCAGGAGGCGCTTTCAGCTATCGTCTGGAAGCAAATGGAAAATCAATTGTTATTTGCACAGACCTAGAACATGGAAAGGAATTGGACCCAAATGTTATAGATTTCTGCAAAGATGCGGACCTATTGATTCATGATGCTCAATATACAGACGAAGAGCTTTCCTTACATCGAGGCTGGGGACATAGTAGCTTTTATCAAGCAATTGAAACAGCAGAACTAGCCAATGTTCAAAGCCTTGTACTCACACATCACGACCCTTCGCATAATGATTCTTTTTTAGATGCTCAAGAAATAGAATGCCAAAAGAGGTTTCCTAATTGTCAGATGGCTAAAGAAGGATTAGAGTTTAATATTTGATTTCTCGTACCAGCAACGACTTCGGTATGGGATATTGCATATTTCTGTTGCATCTTTAATTGAGTTGGCATGGGCAAACAGTAGTGCAACTTGTTTTTTTCTTAATGAATATTTATTTTCTGATTTTAAGATAAGCAACAGATTTTTTTTGCACACAATAGCAATTATTGGTACTTTTCTACAGACTTTATTTATCAAAACACCAAGCCCGTTCGACTCTGCTAGAGGCCTCTGAAGATCAGTGCACATCAATACAAAATTTTGCTAATAGATGATTAGCAGGATTTATTTTTTTAGGATGTCTGCAAATGCAAGTAAGATTGTGTGATCGGTTGTTGTTCTTGTGGAGACATTTTTCAAATGGCTGCGTTCACTATTTCTCTTCATTCCTTTATCACAGTATATTTTGTAATCAATGTTCCTTGTTCATTTACTTTGTCGCAACTGGTTAATTTAAGATTAATATCAAGTTGTTCTTCAATAACAAAATTACCTCCTGTTCCGAATATTTTTGGCTCAATCGTTAACCACAATTCATCTATCAATTGTTCTTTTAAAAAAGAGGTGGCAATATGAGCCCCGCCAACTACTACCATTGTTTTAAATCCTTTTTTCTGATATTGCTCTGTTAATTCAAGAGGAGTTTTATCTGTAAATTCAAGCTGTCCTACAACTTCATACTTTTTATATTTCAAAAGATGTTTTGTCAATACAACGATTAAATGATTGGATGAAGGAGGAAAATGTTCAGCATTAAAAGTGCTGCTACCCATAATAATCAAGGGGGCATTGTTCCATAATTTTTTATAATATTTCTGGTCTTTTTTAGAAGACCAATCCTTAACATGAGGGTTGCCCCATTTGGTAATTTTTCCATCTAATGTGGAAACAAAAACAAGTATTACTTTCATTTTTTTTTCTTTGCATCAATAGTGTTCAATAACACTTCAAACTTTTTATTAAATTTTCAATTCCTTATGCTTCCTTTAAATTTAATTCTTTTGAAATCGTTAAGTTGATTTACTAGATCCATTAATGTTGCAAAACGTCGATTATTTTAATGACTTGCTTATAACAGTAACAAATAAGGCTATTATAATTGTTATTCATTTCAAAGCGCTACATTTTTTATGTCTTTGAAGTTATAGCATTTCCCATTTTTGTAATTGTTTTTAAATGTTTACATCCTCTGTTTTTTGCTTGCTTTGTTTCTAAAATAAGCAATTAAAGATAAAATGAGCATTCCTGCTGCAGTAATATAAATCCAGGTGGGAATTGGTATGGGATCGCCGGCAGCATAGGAATGTAATCCTGAGAGATAATAATTCACACCGAAATATGTAAATATAATTGACCAAATTGCCCAGAGGCTTACAATATTAAAAGTCAGTTGTCCTCTAAGTTTCGGAACTAATCTTAAGTGCAGTACTACAGCGTAAAATATAACTGATATAAATGCCCAGGTTTCTTTGGGATCCCAGCTCCAGTACCTGCCCCAACTCTCGTTGGCCCACATGCCACCCAGGAAAGTTCCTACGGCAAGGGCAAAAATTCCGATGGTTAAAGCCATTTCATTAACGAGGGTCAATTCCTTGATAGAATATTCTATTTTTTTAGTAGGTTTTGTGCTGAACAGTATTAAAGAAATCGCACTTAATACTGTAGACAAGCCGAAGAATCCGTAACTCGAAGTGATGATGCCCACATGTACCATTAACCAATAGGATTTTAGAACGGGTTCCAAAGGAGTAATCTGTGGATCGAGCATGGACCCTCCATGTGCAAATCCCATCATAATCATGGCGACCAAAGCACCGGCTGCAGGAATAAAAGCATTCCTGTTTTTGTATAGAAGCAGTCCCGAAAGCACACCGATTCCCGAAATAAAAATAATAGCCTCATAACCGTTACTCCAGGGAGCATGGCCGGAAAGATACCAGCGAACGCCTAAAGCTAGTACCTGAATGGCCAACGCCATAATCATTATTCCCAATAATATTTTAGTCAGCGTACGAAATATTTTATTATACTTTGATCCAGACGATAACACTTCTGCAAAACCAAGCATGATCATACATATACCCAAAAAACTGTAAGCTATCATCAGCCAAAAAAAAATGTTTAGGTGATTATACAGAATTTCCAGGTTGACTTTTGAAGACGATGGAACAATAGCTTTACCCCACACCTGCTGAAATTTATGGATGTCTTCTATACTTTTATCAGCTTTGTTATAGTTCCCCGTTTTCAATCCTTCTTTTACGCCATTAAAATAATTAGTTAGCAAAGTATAAGCTATCGTGTCAATTTCTACTGTGTTCTCTTCTGAACTATAAATCCAGCTTCGCCATGTTTGTGCCGGATCATTTTTTACCGGAATGATTTGGGAATAATATCCGAAAACAATGCTACTAAAAATATTAAACCGTTCAGTCACTTCAATAACTGCTTTATCATACTTTGATTGATCTGCCTTTCGCTTGCTGAAAGATTTGTTATCCTGTTTTTCCAATTTAAAATTGCCGGTATTCGGGTCAACAAGATTGGCATAAGAAGTATAACCTTCTGCATTGGCGCCAGTTTCTCTTG
>JBDSUW010000126.1:0-4794 GCA_039927535.1 Chitinophagaceae bacterium
CGCAAATTCAAAACCTGATTCTTTTTACTTATTATAATACTGCCGTAAACAGATTATATTATGCAAGCTTTTATGCAGTGCAGGCTCTTTTATTTACAATAGATATAAAGCCAAAAACGCATAGTGGGATATTGAATATGTTTTCTTTGCATTTCGTAAAACAAGGGAAAATACCTGTTGAATTATCTGATTTTTATGCTACAATATATCACCACCGGAATCTTGCTGATTATTTTGATATTGATGAATATGATAAAGAGACTGTAGAAATAATGTATAGCTCTGCAAAGAATTTTATAGAATTCATTGATGCACTAATTTTTATAAAATAACAGCGATGCCTCAAGTACAATACCACGACTATCTTCAACTGGAAAAGATCCTCGAAGCACAAACGCTGGAAAGTGATAAGCACAAAATGCCTGCACATGATGAAATGTTATTCATCATCATTCACCAGACGTACGAACTTTGGTTTAAGCAACTGCATCATGAAGTAGATTCTGTTGCTGGCATCATGAGTCAACCTGCATTAAATGACAATTCGCCAGAACTGCAAACTGTTGTACATCGGTTGAGTCGTTGTGTTACCATCTTAAGAGTATTGGTGCACCAGATTGATATAATGGAAACGATGACGCCAATGGATTTTCTCGACTTTCGGGATATGCTTCGTCCGGCATCGGGTTTTCAAAGCTGGCAGTTTAAAGAGCTCGAAGCGAAGCTGGGATTGAAATTCGAACAACGACACGGTAAAGAATATTATACGGCACAATTAAGACCTGAACATGTTGAGATAATTAAAAAAGCAGAAGGAAGTAAATCACTGCTTCAGTTATTAAACACCTGGCTGGAAAGAATGCCTTTTTTAAAAGAAGGTGCTGACAATTCCTTTTGGGATAATTATAAAAAAGTGTATCAGGATAGCTTGGCAGAAGCAGAAAAAAATAATCTAGCGGCCTTTGAGGAAATGTTCAATAGTGGTTCTGTAAATGCAGACAGAACTTTATCGCCTGCAGCATGTAGAGCTGCATTATTCATCATGCTATACCGGGGATATCCATTGTTGCATTTACCTTTTCAATTACTAAATGCTTTATTAGAAATAGATGAGCAACTGAGCAGTTGGCGGCACCGCCACATGAATATGGTACACCGCATGATAGGGATGCGGATTGGTACGGGCGGAAGCACCGGAAAAGATTACCTGAAAGCCGCAGCCGACAAACATTATATCTACAAAGAGATTGCACAGCTAAATAGTTTTTTGATTGAAAGAAGGAAACTACCGATATTATCAGGCGAAATAGAGAAGCAATTGGGCTTCGGTTCATAATTTAATCATTAGAAATCAACCAAATCTTTTAAAGGCAAATTAAGCTCTTTTGCTATTTCTAAAAGATAATAAATACTGGGGTTAATCTTCCCTTTTTCAAGCCGATTTAAACTTTGAGGGTCTTTATCACAACTTCGGGCAAGTTCTTGCCAAAAACAAATTGACACACAATTTGAAGAGCCAGTTTCAAAAGAAAATTTTGTGGCTGAGGCAAAAGTATGGTTTACCAATGGGCCGGTATTATCTGAAAAGAAAATGTTTCAGTTGCCATTTAGTGTTTTACCAGAAGAATCACCATTACGAATTTTAGCAAGAATGAAAGAATTAGAAAAAAGACTAAAGTGGGAAGATGCAATACTTTATAATAACGCAGGAGGTAAATATATAATAGTGCCGCTGAAGTTTGAGTTAAAGCCCTTTGGGAATAATTATGAGCTTTCAAGATCTGTTGTTTTTTATAAAACGAATACGAACGTAATTAATATTAAAATAGTTGAAGTATTGAGCAAAAAAGGCGAATCTCTGCAAGGCAAAGAGGCTGAAATAACGGCTACAGTCGTCTATAATAATCTTGCTCAAAAAAATGAAACTATAGCCGGCATTAATGCCGATGTATTTTTTTATAATGACCAATACAAAAGAGAGGCAGGGTTTGAAATAAAAAGCGGTGCGTGGAAAAAAACAAACAATAGGCTGCAAATAAAAGATAAAGTTGAAAATAGCCAGACATTTTACACTACAACCAATAGCAGCACCAATTGCCAACTTTGGTATTTAGTAATAGACTGGTATAATTCGAATGGTGATTTTGTATATAGGGAAATATTGTATTCATATTATATTGGCGAATGCAACGGAAGTAACGGAACCTTACTAACTCAGGCACCTGGCGAAGGTGGCGGTGGCGGTGGTGGGGAGGTAGTACTTTCGCCAAATGAAAATATTGATGCAGTAGATGATATCTGTAAAAGCAGTTTTAAGTTCCATCAGGTAATTGCCCCTACCAATGGAGTTGGTGGGTGGCGAGCGGCAGGTACAACGGATATTCACATGAAAATTGTAGATTTAACTACTGGTCAGTTTGTGCCTATATATTTGCCAACTATTTATTTTGGACTACCAGTTATTAGAGCAAATGGGGAATATTATTCTGAGAATAGGGCTAAAGAGATAGCAGCGGAAGCTGTAGAGTATGCTGAAACTAAGGTAATGGAATATTATCATTCATTAGGGGGAAGTCTCGATATAGTAGGCATGACATTGTACTACCGACAAAAAATAAATGAAAAAATGCAACAGTATGCCGGGACTGCAACATTATCCCCGGGTTCAAATATTACTATCGTAGAGCTTGGAACAGCAAGTTATGGTTGGCCTATTATTGGTTGTTTATAAAATTAGAAGAGCATGATAAAAAGAATGATATTCTTAATTGTATCTTTATTTTTAAATCATTTTTCGATGGGGCAGAGAATTGAATTTAATGAAAGAGGACTGAATATCTTACGAATAGATGAAAGAGTTGAAGACCTGAAAGGTATTAGTTTTGATAAAATGGAAAAGCATAGCGAAATTAAATCAGGTTATGTAGGGGGATTCCCAAATGAGTTTTTATATTATTATATAAAATCAGATACCATGTTTATTGAGAAAGGGGGATTGGTAAAAGATATTTTTTTTGCCACTGATAAATATGATAGGGTAAGAGGTATATTTTTAGTAATAGAGAACTTAAGTGATAGCTGCACCTTTTATTTGGACAAAGCATATGGGGCGCCTCTTTCACAGTCTCATTCATCTATTAGAAACATAGCAACTAGCGCAAAAACTTTTCGGAAAAAAAATGAAGTAAATGTTTTCTTGATACAATACCCAGAAGAAATTTATTCAAAAGTAATGATTTATAACAGCAGACTTGATGAAAAATCTCCTGGAGTAGATATTAGATTTATTTATGAATAGTGCTACTCATAAAACAGAGTTTTCTGTCCTAAAAATAAAAATGCTACAGCTTAAAACTGTGGCATTTTTTAAAATTTTCAGACAATTGATTAGAAATTGCCTTTTGAATTGCTTTATAGTTTTTGAGAATATTTATACATAAAAAGACCGCATTGCTGCGGCCTTTTTTCTTTTTGCTGATATTGGAAGGGTATATATTAAAAGGTGTACCTGATACCCAAGCCACCCCAATTGCCATAGAAGCCACGGTTGTCACCAAACTCGAAAGAAGGTTGCCAGTCAAGCGACATATTAATGGGTGCTCCTTTAAATTTATAATCTAAACCAAGCACCCCATCAATACCAGCAAAAACTCCATCCCCATTTTTAGAATTATAAAATCCGATATGTGCACCAGGGCCAATGTACCATTGCAAACCTGTTGCACCATTAATGGGTCCGTGAATTTCATACAAGCCTGTTATTCTGGTGCCTCTGTTCCAGAAATAGCCTATTAATTCCAACGCATTGTTTCCATTTACAAAATGTTTGAAAGAGATTCCTCCGCCATCCCACACTTTTACACCCAATGCCGTTTTATAGGAAGAACTGTTAGTGCTTTTGCTTTGTGCATTAGCTGAAATGGTAAATAATAAAATAGTTGAAATTAAAATAAGAGATCGCATAATTGGTTTTTAAATGAAGAATGAAACAGTAAATCAGCTATTGCCATTTTTGTGCCAATTTTTTAATGAAGAATTGATTTACCTGATTGTCATCTCTAAAAACTTGCCTTTCCCTCTCATAAAGGAGAGGAACTAAAGGTGAGGTCATAAAAAATATCAAGTTTTTAGAAATGACTTATTCCTGATTCTCAATAAGAAATAAATAAAAACGATAAGGCTAATGACTGCTGTTGTAATAAAGGTTGAGGTGCTGCCGAAATTAGTCCACAATGCACCGGCAATGATGCTGGCCAATAATGCACAGATACTTTCACAACTCGTATAAAATCCAATAGCTGTTGCAGTATTTTCTCCATGCGCAAGATTGGTTATCCATGCTTTAATGATGCCTTCAGTAGCTGCAGCGTAAATGCCATAAATGGAAAACAGGATAAATATTAAACCGATTGAAGGATTAAAAGCGAAACCACCATACACAATGGTGAATAATAAAAAACCAAAAAGAATAATTTTTCTAAAACCAAGCTTGTCTGCCAATATTCCCATGGGGAAAGATGCAGCAGCATAAATAAGATTGTAAAATATGTAAGCACCAATGGTAATGCTATCTGCGTTGAATGTAGCTCCCAAAATGGTCAGTGTATTTTCTCCAATAGTTTCTTTAGTGATCAGCAATAAAAAAATATCAGAACTATTGAATAAGGCAAAGAGTAACAACCCCGGCACCACTTTTCTAAAATCAGGATTGGCTATTTTCCAGTAGTTGAAGAAGGAGAAAAAATTTCCTTTACCTAATGTAGAAACAGGTTGTTTTTTTTCTTTCAGAAAAAA
>JBDSUW010000127.1:0-7548 GCA_039927535.1 Chitinophagaceae bacterium
TTTTACAAATCGGCAGATCACCTTGCAGAAAAACAGAATAACTGTTGGCACCACTCACTTGTTCTGCATACATTTTTGATTTACCCCAATAGCTTAATGATTTGCTGGTGCCGATATAAAAATTCACAGAATCGGGAAACAAATAATACCGCACCGAATCCGCATTATTTTTTAAAATAGCAGCTTTTGTAAGCCGGTAAAATAAACCAAGAAAGCCGGGTTTTACGTTAGACGGAATTGTATCTAACGAAACAGGCGTAAGCCCTGCTGCTTCGCAAAAACTGCGATAAGCATAATAAGCACCGAGACTTGTCCAATGATGATCGGTATTAAAATAAATATATTCTGTGCGATGTTTTCTTATTTCATCTACAGGATTTATTTTAATGATTTCCGGATCTTCAGCATTGTAGACGGCATTGATTGCTTCTTTTGCAGGCTTTACCTTATCCTTATACGGCTCTGTTATTTCAAACTCAAAACCATTTGGAACGATAAGGTTATAAATTTTAAGACCCGGTATTCTTAAGCGGTTGTACATATTTATTACATCCGCATATTTTCTTCCCATTCCTTCTCCGCCGCTAAAAAGTTCAAATCCCCTGTTCTTGAAAATAAAAACGGCACCTTTTCTTACACCTACCTGTCCATCATCTGGCAAAATTCTTTCTGGAATAACAACGGTGTCTTTTTTTATCACTTCCCTTAATGTCGTATCAGAGCCTTCATTTGTTTTGGAGGATGAATTATTACAGGAGGTTAAAGCAATAAAGCCAATCAATATTGAAAGAAGAAAATGAACTCTCATATAAACTATTTTAAAAGGCCAGCCTCAATTTTCATTTGTCAAAGACCCACCCCAATTGAAAATTACTCTATGCAGAATCATCTAAACCCCTCCCCGGAGGGGATGCACAGCTCTTTTTTGTAAATAACAAAGCGAAACTTAGACGTAGGCAGTAAGTATATTTATTTCTTTAATCCCTTTATTTTTTCAATATGAAAAGGTGTATGCGCTGCAAAAATATTATTGATGAATAACAATTCATTAATGCCTTCCGCTTTCAGCATCGCCATAAAATCGCCGGTGTAATACCGCTGATCTACCACCACTATTTTTTCATAGTTATTTATAAGATATGGCGCAAATGCATTTCCGTACGATTCTTTTACAATGGCAATCTTTCTTCCGTTCTTATGCTGCGTTTCCATTTTTACAGTTGGTAAATCGCCTTGCAGAAAAACAGAATAACTATTTGGGCCGCTGGCACCTTCACCATACATTTTAGATTTATTCCAATATCCTATATTATTATTGCCTACATAAAAATTTACAGAATCTTTAAACAAATAATATCGTACCGAATCCGGGTTACTTTGTAAACCTTTATCTCTTGTTAACCTGTAGAGTGAACCAAGAAAGGATGCTTTAGTTTTATACGCTATCGTATCCAATGAAACGGGTACCAACCCTGCCGTTTGGCAAAATGCACGGTAAGCATAATAAGCTCCAAGACTTGTCCAGTGGTGATCGGTATTAAAATAAATATATTCAGAACGATGTTTTCTTAGTTCATCAATAGCCCAAACCTTTTTTATGTTACTATCAAGTGTGTTGTAAATATTCTCGATGGCAGGTCGGTTGGGTTTTTGCAATTTTGCATATTTCTCTGTTATCTCAAATTCCAGAGCCACCGGAATGATAAGATTATAAACTTGCACTCCCGGTAGTGAGCGGCTATACGAATTAATAACATCAGCGTAAGATTTTCCCATAGCTGGGCCGCCGCCAAACATTTCGAATGCCCTGTTCTTAAACACAAATACTCTTTTCTTTACTTCGCCAACAGCACCATCATCGGGTAAAGGTCCTGCCGCTATTTCCTTTTTAGTTGTATCTTCCTTTTCACCTACATCGGTTTCGTTCACTGGATTATATATCTGAATATCTGATGATTGAAATCCAAGTTTATTTTTGAATTGAGAAGAAAAGGCAATCCACCTGTCACGATAAGGGAAATTATCAGCGTAATAGTTCTCAATATTTTTAAAATACTTACCACTCCATAATGCACTATCAGAATAAACTGGAAATTTGGTTAGTTTTCTGTTTTCCATTTCAGATACATCTTTCTTCTTCATTGCTAAAGAAGCAAGGCCGCCTAATACCATTATAATGCAAAAAACGATAACATTAATAATATGTATTTTTTTATTGCTTAACTCACTCATAATCGTTACTTCAAATTTTTATACCTGATTTAAAACCTAAAATAAATAAACGGGTTATAACTCTTGCCCACTAATTGTGCCACACATAAAAATAATAAGGCAATATTAAACACAATGGATAATACATCATATGTAGTAACACGGCTTGCCTTTTTATCTACCCATTTTTTTACCACATGATAGACAGGCATGCACAGAATAACGGCTACTAATAACCAGAATAAGTGAGCTGTTACGGTGTTGACCAAGTCCATATTTCCATTAGGTCCAGGTCTAAATGAAAACAATTTCTGAACATATGCAAAAAGCATCTGGGTATCTGTAAAATAAAAGATTACCCAACCTGGAATAATTATAGCCAATGCATATATATGTGAAATAAATGCAGGTGCCTTTTCTAACAGTTTTAATAAGAAAGCCCTCTCCAAGGCAATGAAAATGAAAAAATATAATCCCCAGAAAATAAAATTCCAACTGGGGCCATGCCACATGCCGGTTAGAAACCAAACGATGAACAAGTTTAGATAAACTCTTTTCTTATTACCCCCAAGTGGTATGTACACATAGTCTCTAAAAATACTTCCCAACGAAATATGCCATCGTCGCCAAAATTCGCCAATAGATTTTGAGATATAAGGATAATTAAAGTTTTCCCGGAAGTGAAAACCAAACATTCTGCCAAGCCCTATGGCCATATCTGAATATCCAGAAAAGTCAAAATAGATCTGAATGGCAAACATAAATAAACCAAACCATGCTTCCCAACTCGATAATGACGCCAGTTCTGTAAATGAAAGAGGATCGATGTGATCCCCCATATATTTTCTTACCAACTCTGCGGCAATATTGGCGATTACTACTTTTTTAAATAAACCAATACAAAAACGAGTTACACCCAGACTGAAATCAGTAAAATTTTCTTTTCGTCCATAAATTTCTTTCTCCACATGTGCATACCGGATGATGGGCCCAGCTACCAGTGAAGAGAATAGTGATACATACATTAAAAAGTTAGGAAAGTTTCGCTGTGCCTTTATATCACCACGATACACATCCACTACATAAGAAATTGTATGAAATGTGTAAAAAGAAATACCTAACGGAAGTGCATAGCCAGGTGCAGTAAAAGAAGTGCCTAACAACGCATTTACCTGATCAACAATGAACTGGTCGTATTTAAATGTAGCTAATAACGCAAGATTAAAGACGACTGTAAAAGTAACTCCGATCTTTGCCCACTTGGTGCCCCGGTGTTTGTCAATGAAAATGGAATTCGCCCAGTCCACAAAGGAGGAAAGTATTAGTAAGGAAATCCAGATTGGCTCCCCCCAACCATAAAATGCCAGCGAGAAAACAATAAGCACCCAATTTCTCCAGGTAGGATTTTTAGTGCTGTAGTAAAAGAAAAGACATAATGGCAAAAAAACAAAAAGAAAAAACAGGCTTGCGAATACCATAATGGAATTTGTGCTATTTGGATGCGTAAAATACTACTTTACATAGTGAATCAAAATGAATAGGCAGCTTTTTTTAAAAACTTGTACCTTTTATTGTAGCGGCTTACTTTGAAACCAGTTTGGTCGCATAGTAAGATAGGCCACATTAGAATAACACATAGCTATTTGATTTCCCTTGCCTGAATGACTCAGTCGGGCAGGTATGTTTCTTAAATGCCTATCCCGAAAATATCGGAACAAGTTGTGGTTCAAGAATCTTTTTTCTCCATATTTTTCAAACTGAAACGCTACCCATTTTACCAATCTGTAGTCAAATCAAATTCCAATTACTAACTTCGCCCTTAAATAATACATTATGCAATTAACTGCAAAACTGATAGAGCTTCTTCCATTACAAACCGGCACGGGAAAAAATGGTGAATGGAAAAAGCAGGATATTATCGTGGAAACGGAAGGTCAGTTTCCAAAAAAGGTTTGCATCTCTATCTGGGGCGATAAAATAAAGGCAGATGTATTACAACCAGGAGCACAGCTCAATATTTCTTTTGATGTGGAAAGCCGGGAATATAACAGCCGCTGGTACACCGATGTAAAAGCATGGAAAATAGAACCAGCCGACGGGGCTACTACTTCAATTGATAAAGCTACGGATGACCAGGTTTATTTTGATGAGGGACAAATGGAAGAAAAAGATGATCTGCCGTTTTAATGCAATTTCAAAATTTTTCTGAACGGTTAACCACTAATTATACTTATCTGTCGGTGCAGTTAGCTTTCTTCGCCTCGTAGAGGCGTTATGTTAGTAATAAATATCAACAGTATTGATATTTATAGCCCCATCGGGGCGGTATATTTTACATATCACCTCTTACGGAACTCAATAAGAAATGAAAGAAAATTTTCTACTGACATTTTGCCCCTACGGGGCTATACTTATTAAAAGTTGAATTTATTCCTGATAATTGTTCAGGCATTTTCTGATTAGTGCTATTCGTGTAACCTGTCTGCCGACAGGCAGGTTCGTGGCAACAATCACAATTCCTTTCTCAACCGAGCTACCGATATATTTAATTGCTCTCTGTATTTGGCAACGGTACGGCGGGCAATATTATATCCCTTTTCCTGAAGCAGTTCGGTCAAGGCCTCATCGCTCAATGGTTTTTTCTTGTCTTCATCATCAATCAGGTCGTTGAGGATTTTCTTCACTTCCCTGGTAGAAACTTCTTCGCCGCTATCAGTACTTAATGATTCGCTGAAGAAAAACTTCAACCGGTAAGTTCCGAACTCCGTTTGTACAAACTTACTATTGGCTACACGACTTACAGTAGAAATATCGAGATTGGTTTTTTCTGCAATGTCTTTCAGGATCATCGGATTCATCTCTGTTTCATCTCCAGTTAAGAAAAAATTGTATTGATGCTCCATGATGGCATTCATGGTACTCAAAAGTGTATGCTGCCGCTGCTTGATGGCATCAATAAACCATTTAGCAGAATCTATTTTTTGCTTGATAAAAAGGACTGCTTCTTTCTGTCGTTTATCCTTCTTGGCGCCCCGGTCATATTCTTTTAGCATATCCCGGTACCCTTCGCTGATGCGAAGCTCAGGGGCATTTCTGTTATTGAGAGTAAGTTCCAGCTTACCGGCGTTATTCATAATGAAGAAATCCGGCACTACGTAACTTTCGCCTTTATTTGTTTCCCCAACGTTGCCGCCCGGTTTTGGATTCAGTCGCACAATCTGCTGAATTACTTCCCGCAATTCATCATCATCGATATTCAATCCCCGCTGTATTTTTTCGTAATGCTTTTTGGTGAACTCATCGAAATATTTGGTTAATGCCTTTATTGCTAAATCAACCGGTTTGCTTTCATCATCCGATTCTAGTAATTCAAGTTTCTTTCTCTTTAATTGGATAAGCAAACATTCCTGCAGGTCTCTCGCAGCAACACCGGAAGGCTCAAATTGCTGAATCCTGTTAATTAATTCCTCCACTTCTATGGGTGTTGTACTTACATTCTGGCGAAAGGCAAGATCATCTACAATAGCAGAAGTCTCTCTTCTTAAATAACCATCTTCATCTATACTCCCAACTATCTGTCCGGCTATTATCTTTTCTTTATCATCCAGTTTCAGCAAACCTAATTGTGTAAGCAAGGTTTCATAAAAACTTGTTTCCTTTTTAAAAGGCAATTGCCGGCTCTCGTCTTCTTCGGGATAATTGTCATCTCTTAATTTATAATCACCTACTTCATCATCACCTTCCTGCACATAGTCGCTTACATCAATATTTTCATATTCATCTTCGCTGCCATCCGGCTCCTTATATTCTTCTTCTGCTGTTTCTGCAAATTCATCCTTTAGTTCTTCGGCACTTTCATCCATTTTATCTTCATCCAGTTCCAGGGCAGGGTTTTCTTCCATCTCCTCTTTAATCCGGGTTTCAAGATTAGCCGTAGGTACCTGTAGCAGTTTCATTAACTGAATCTGCTGAGGCGATAATTTTTGCAGCATTTTCTGCTGAAAGCTTTGACTTAGAGCCATAGGTTCGATAGATTATTTAGAAGACAGACAATTCTACAAAAAATTTTGCCTATCAGCAAAAATAATGCCGTAAATTTAAATACAAATAAATGAAGATGGTGCAAAGACTCTGTAGTTTTCTTGTTGTGCTCCTGTTAATGTTTCAGGGAGCTGTTTTGGGGCAGATTGAAACAACCAATGACACCATCTTTTTTTGTGATTGGATTGATATAAAACATGCAAAAGAAACTACTTGGAAAAGACAGTTTTCTCCTAAACATATTACCCGTGAAAAAGGAGATTTTACAAAACTGCCTGCTGAATATGAAATGCTGAAGAAATTTGATTTTGAAAAACAACTTCGCTCAGATGCAGCAATAAAATCATCTTTTCATTTCAACAAGATCTTTAAATTCAATACAACTGTTCTGCCGGAAACTTATACAAACCATCTTGGTTTCTTTTGCAAAAAAGAATTACAATTTGAAAAAATAACTACCGTTCCCATTCGCTTTCGCCTTGGCTCATTAGATTATGTAAACTGGATGGAAGGAAAGCCAAATGCAGTAAAACCTCACTAGAAATTCTAATTCACTTCTTATTTTATTTCAGGCTGCATAAATCACTCCTTTAATTTCTGGCATAGTTTTTAATCTTTATTTAACAAGCAGATTATTCCTGATTGTATATTTTAATTAAACAAAAAAGACTATTATGAAATTAATAACCAACGTTTTACCAATTTTTCTCTTGTTTATTATCGGTGCTTGTAAAGATTCTTCTTCAGAAAAAGAAACGATGACGGACACTACTAAAACAATGATGGAGAATCAAATGGACAATAAACCGGTAATGGACACAATGACTGTGGAAATACCAACCACCACCCGTACCGGTTTTGAGGCAAAGTATCCACAAGCTTCCAATGTAAAATGGTCTTATTATAATGACAATGATAAAGATATGGATTGGGAATGGAGAGGATGGCCAATGATGGATACTAAAGATTATGTGGCCACCTTTAATTGGGATGGTAGTGATTATTGGGCTTGGTATGATCAGGATGGCAACTGGATAAGTTCAAGCACAAAAATAAAAGACAATACTGGTTTACCTGCTGCTGTAAATGCTGTAATTACTAAAGATTATAGTGATTATACAATCGTAGAAATTGATAAAGAGAATGACAAAGACCGAGAAGCTTACGAAATTGAATTGAATAAAGGAGATGAGAAAGTAAAATTATTGATTAGTGCGGATGGGAAAATAATGAAAAAGAAATAATACAATAATTATTACCTTTGAAAATAATTTTACATTCTTAGAAAACCCTGGC
>JBDSUW010000128.1:0-13082 GCA_039927535.1 Chitinophagaceae bacterium
GATGTTGTGGTTGAATAAGTAGAAGCCTCCCCAACCCATCACAAGGAGGGGCTTATAGACTCTTGATATTGTAAGAATATTTAAAGAGTGTAATGGAGGGTTGATGAAAATTGTTTTAACCCCATAGGGGTGTAATGTTTATAGCACCTAAGGGGCGACATATTGGTAGCTCCGGGTTTTAACCCGGAGAAATGAAAACGAAAAATGTATACAGAACCCCGTAGGGGTGACATATTTTGATGAATAGAATTACAACAGTACAAGAGTGCGACGGAAGGGACGATGATCGAAGTACTGAAGCTGGTAACCCACCTATGCATTTAAAATAAATGCTTCGGCGGGCAGGCATAAAATATATATTTGCGAAAAATTAAAATAATCCTCCTTTAGGGGATAAGAGTATGCGATTAACAAACAGATCAACAGAGGTAGACCGTAGTCCGATGACTTTTCTGGAGAGTATTTATCTCTGGAATATAGTAAAGGGCATGGCAATTACTATCAGTCACCTGTTTAAAAAGAAAGCCACCATACAATATCCTGAACAGAAAAGGTATGTTGCAAAAGTGTTCAGAGGATTGCATGTGCTGAACAGGGATGCCGAAGGAAGAGAGAATTGTACAGCTTGTGGATTGTGTGCAGTGGCTTGCCCCGCTGAAGCCATTACCATGGAAGCGGCTGAACGTTTACCAGGTGAAGAGCATTTGTACCGGGAAGAAAAATATGCAGCTAAATATGAGATTAATATGCTGCGTTGCATTTTTTGCGGACTGTGTGAAGAAGCTTGTCCAAAAGATGCGATTTATTTATCCGAGACATTTGCTCCTGTTAACTATAGCAGAAAAGGATTTATTTATAAAAAAGAAGATTTAGTGATTCCGCACCCCATACTTGAAAAAGAGGCATATGAAAAAGCAAGGGGAGGAAGAGTAGATATTAATAAGAAAGACTAACGGGAAAAGAGAAATGAGCATTACGCAAATATTATTTTGGTTTCTTTCTATAGTGGCAATCTTCAGTGCCCTGATGGTGGTTAGCAGCAAGAACCCAGTACACAGTGTGCTGTGGCTGATATTGACTTTCTTCTCTATTTCCGGTCATTATATTTTACTAAATGCACAGTTTCTGGCAATTGTAAATATTATAGTTTACGCCGGAGCTATTATGGTGTTGTTCCTGTTTGTAATCATGCTGATGAACCTGAACAAAGAAACAGAACCTCAAAAACATAAATGGTTGCGGATAGCCGGAGCTATTGCTGGTGGTTCTTTATTATTGGTAATGGTGGCCGCTTTAAAGGATACAGACATTAAACATCAGCAGGCGTTGATAAACACAGGGGGAATTGGATTGATCAAAAATCTGGGAAAAGAATTATTTACGACATACGTAGTGCCTTTTGAAATAAGCAGTGTTTTGTTTTTGAGTGCAATGGTAGGTGCGGTGGTGATAGGGAAAAAAGAATAAACCCCTGTCCCCTAAAGGGGAGACTTAGTTCGGGTTGTCTTTATTCTTTTAAAGTTCTTAATAGAAATGAATTTAATATTATTTAACTAACGTTAAAGCAATTTAAGCTTTAGGGTTATAAAGCCCCTTTAGGGGTTTGGGGTTCTATGCCGATAAATTATTACATATTTCTGTCCCTTGCATTGTTCTGCATTGGTATTGTGGGTGTGCTTACACGTCGTAATGCCATTATTATTTTTATGTCCATTGAGTTAATGCTGAATGCGGTGAATTTGCTGCTGGTAGCATTTTCTAAAATGCATCATAATGCTGCTTTGCTGGCAGGTGATGTAGCAACAACCGCTGGAACAGACGGTCAGTTATTTGTATTTTTTATAATGGTAGTGGCGGCAGCTGAAGTAAGTGTTGGCCTGGCTATTATTGTAATGATGTATAGAAATATACATTCGGTAGATGTGAATTTTTTGAATCGGTTAAAACATTAAAAGCCCCCTAAATCCCCCGAAGGGGGACTTTCGGAGGTTTATAAAAGTTGAATAATATTTTGAATTAACTAATTAAATGACTCTAAAAGCCCCTCCTTGTGAGGCCCGCCCGGATGACCCCGGTCGGACGGGGGTAGAGAAGGCTAGATTATGCAGAATGCGTTACAAATAGTTTATTTAATTCCTTTACTGCCATTAATTGGTTTTTTAATTAATGGTTTGGGAAGAAAGCATTTGTCGAAATCAATGATAAGTGCTGTAGGTTGCGGAACCATCCTTATTTCATTTTCATTAAGCATTTGGGTGTTTATTCAGGTGAAAGGTGGAAATGTGCATACAGCTACGTATTTTGATTTTATTTCAGTTGGCCGGTTAAAAATCCCGTTTGAATTTAAAATTGACCAGCTCTCCTCATTGTTTTTATTGATTATTACAGGTGTTGGGTTCCTCATTCATCTTTATTCTACTTCTTACATGAAGGAGGAGAAGAATGAACACTTCGGAAGATATTTCTCATATCTCAATCTGTTTATATTCTCCATGTTGTTACTTGTTATGGGTGGCAATTTTGTGGTAATGTTTATGGGCTGGGAAGGTGTTGGATTATGTTCTTATTTATTAATAGGGTTTTGGTTTAAGAAGCATGAGAATAATAAAGCCGCCAGCAAGGCTTTTATTATGAACCGCATTGGCGACTTTGCATTTTTGATTGCAATATTTTGGCTTATTGCCAAGTTAAGTACAGTTTCTTTTGATGAAATTTTCACAGCTGCAAGCCTTGCTAAACTAAGTACGCTGGATATTACAGTTATTACAATGTTGCTGTTTGTAGGTGCTACTGGTAAAAGTGCACAAATACCTTTATATACTTGGTTACCCGATGCAATGGCCGGCCCTACTCCGGTTTCTGCATTGATACATGCTGCTACTATGGTTACGGCCGGTATTTATATGATTGCCCGAAGCAACGTATTGTATTCGCTGGCACCATTCACAATGGACATTATAGCTTACGTTGGTTTAGCCACAGCATTACTGGCCGCTACAATAGCGCTGAAACAAAACGATATTAAAAAAGTATTGGCCTACTCAACGGTAAGTCAATTAGGATTTATGTTCCTTGCATTAGGTTGTGGAGCATATACTGCTGCTGTATTCCATGTTATGACGCATGCCTTTTTTAAAGCATTGTTATTCCTTGGTAGTGGTAGTGTAATTCATGCAATGGGTGGCGAACAGGATATCCGCAATATGGGCGGCCTTTCAAAAAAATTAAGAATCACTTTCATTACTTTCCTAATTGGATGTATAGCCATTGCAGGTATCCCTCCTTTCAGTGGTTTCTTTTCTAAGGATGCGATACTGCTGAGTGCATTTATAAAAAATCCCGTGTTGTATGGTGTTGCATTATTTGCCGCATTGCTTACAGCATTTTATATGTTCCGCTTATTGTTCATTACCTTCTCTGGAAAGTTCAGAGGAAATCAGGAACAGGAGCATCATTTACATGAAAGCCCACCGGCAATGACGATTCCATTGATTGTGCTGGCAATTCTTGCAATCATTGGTGGTTTTGTCGGTATACCAGAAGTGTTTATGCATGGAGGTGATAAAATAGGCGAATTTCTATCTCCTGTAATTACAGAACAGGAACATCATGTTTCGCATGCTACTGAATATATGCTGATGGGATTATCAACAGGGTTGGTCATTATCATGATAATTTTTGCCTGGTACAAGTTCAGAAACTATCAAAGAAGCGAAGCAACTGGTTTTGGAAAAGTGTTGGAGAACAAGTGGTATGTGGATGAGTTCTACGATGCAGCAATTGTAAAACCTATTAAAAAAGCAGGAATCTTCTTCAGCCAGGTTTTTGATACAAAAGTTATTGATGGTATTGTGAATGGGGTTGGCAGATTGTTGCAGTATGGCAGCCGCCAATTACGATTAGTGCAAAGCGGTCAGGCTGGTAGTTATATTTTGCTAATGGTCATCAGTATGGTACTGATATTTGTAATACAATTTTTCATAAGAAAATAATAATAAGGATGAGAGAGAAAATATATTTAAATAGATTTATAAATACCTCTATAGGCCCGCCCGGACGACCCGGTCGGACGGGGGATAGGAACATATGATTTCATTATTACTCATATTGCTCCCTTTATTAACTGGACTAGCAGCTTTCTTTATTAAAGATGAGAAGTTGGTTCGTACATGGGCATTGCTTACTTCATTGGCAACGCTGGTTGTTTCTATTCTGGGGTTATGTTGCATGAATGAAACTAAATATCTTGATTTTCATTCCGAATGGTTGCCTTCACTTGGTGCTTCATTTTCATTAAAGATGGATGGAGCGGCGCAATTACTTTGTTTATTAAATACGATCGCATATCCGCTGGTATTCATTGCTGGTTGGGACAAAACTTATAAGAATGCAAAGAATTTTTTTGCATTGATGCTATTAGCACAGGCGGGTATGATGGGGGTTTTTCTTGCGGCAGACGCATTATTGTTTTATTTCTTTTGGGAACTGGCATTGATACCGATGTACTTTCTTTGCTCGCAATGGGGTGGTGAAAAAAGAGTTGCCGTAACCTTCAAGTTTTTTATTTACACATTTATTGGTTCGCTGTTAATGCTGATAAGTATTTTGTATTTATACGGACAAACGCCTGATCATTCCTTCAATATCGAATCGTTTTATAATATTAAGCTTACAAGTAAACAGGAGAACCTGCCTTTCTGGTTAATGTTTGTTGCTTTTGCTGTTAAAATGCCAATCTTTCCATTACACACCTGGCAACCGGACACATACGAACAAGCACCAACATCTACTACTATGATATTGAGTGGGGTGATGGTGAAAATGGGAGTATTTGGTTTGATACGTTGGTTGTTCCCGGTTTTATCAAGCGCATCATTTATATGGGGAGATGTGATAACACTTGTTGCAATCATCGGAATGATATATGCTTCATTAATTGCTTTGCGGCAGGATGATTTAAAAAGATTAGTAGCTTATTCTTCCATTGCACATATTGGTTTATTGTGTGCAGGAATGTTTACGCAGAATGCAAGTGGCATACAAGGTGTAATGATTCAAATGTTCAGTCATGGTATCAATATCATTGGTTTGTGGATTGTGGTCGACTGGATTGAACGCAAAACTGGTACCCGTAAAATGTCGGAGCTAGGCGGACTTGCGCAAAAAGCACCTACTTTAACTATTTTCTTTTTAATCATCATACTGGCCAATATTGCGTTGCCATTAACAAATGCATTTGTTGGAGAGTTTCTGATATTTAATGGACTTCTGAGTTCCTTTACTCAGTATTATGTTTGGTACACTGTAATGGCAGTGGTATGTATCATTCTTGCAGCTGCTTATATGTTGCGCATGATGCGTAAAGTGTGCTATGGCGAAATGAATGAACGTACTGCAAATGTGAGTGACATTAGTAGGAATGGAAAACTGGCGTTGGGATTGATTGTGTTGTTGATATTGGCAGCAGGTATCTACCCACAGCCAATGTTGGATTTGACCAGTGGAGCAACAGATTCACTGGTTGATAAATTTGATTTAATACGGAAATCACTGCTAAAGTAATAAGAAGAAAGAAAAGATATGAATGCATTAATATTATCGGCAATTCTTGGAGTTATTTTAATGTTCAGTGGCATTCTGCTGAAACAGAAAGCCGCTATTCGGAATATTGCCATTGCCGGAATGGTATTATTGCTGGGGGTTAACGTATTGGAAATGTGCGGCACTGTATTCTTCAATGTGCATACACATGGTATGATCGTCTTCGATAGATTTGCATTGCTGTTTAATACAATTGCCTTTGCATCTACTTTATTATTTTTTTTACTTTCTGCAAAGGACATGGAAAAAGTAGGTGTTAATTATGCCGAATATTTTGCACTCATCTTTTTTATTCTTTGTGGAATTACTTTGACGTCATCTTTTAAATCTTTACTGATACTTTTCCTGGGCATTGAGATTATTTCAATTCCTCTTTATATTTTAACCGGAAGCGATAAAAGAAATCTGAAGAGTAATGAAGCCTCACTCAAGTATTTTCTACTCGGCGCCTTTTCCACGGGATTAATGTTGATGGGTATTGCATTGATCTATGGTGCTATGGGCACTTTTAATACTATCAGTATCAATGTATTTACAGAAGGTAAACCCTCTTTGCTTTTAATTACTGGAATGTTGCTTCTGTTATTCTCTATGTCATTTAAAGCTTCGGCAGCACCCTTTCATTTCTGGACGCCAGATGTATATGACGGGGCTCCAACGGTGTTTACATCTTTCATGGCTACAATTGTGAAGGCTGCTGTATTCATTGGATTCATTCGTTTGTTTGATGAGGCATTTGGATTATTGAGACCGGAGTGGAAATTGTTTGTAGCAATAATTGTTGTGGCTACTCTTTTTATTGGCAACATTACAGCTGTATTTCAACAAAGTGTAAAACGAATGCTTGCATATTCAAGTATAGCACAGGCTGGGTTTATGATGATGGCTGTTTATGCAATGAATACAGATGCAAAAGAAGGCCTCTTACTTTATACGGTTGCTTATAGTTTTGCAACTATCGGAATCTTTGCTGTCTTAATTAAGATGAAGGATTATTCTTTCGATGGGTTCAATGGTTTCGCAAAGCATCAGCCATTATTAGCCATTACAACTACTATCTTCTTGTTTTCATTAGCCGGTATTCCGCTTACGGCCGGATTTCTTTCTAAATTTTATATGCTGAAAGCAACGATCGCTGCCGGTAATAACCTTTGGCTTGTGATTTTTGCAGTGGTAATGGCGGCGGTCAGTGCTTACTATTATTTCAGGGTTATACAAGCTATGTACTTTAAAGAAGGCGATGCTCAGCCAATGGAAGTTTCCCGTTCTTTTAAATGGACATTGGTTGTATTGGCTGTTTTCATAATTGTATTTGGAATTTATCCTGACCTGATTTTATCCCACCTTTATTTTTAATATTCCCTCTGTAGCTGGCCTTTATAATTCTCATATTAGTCATCGGTTCAATAAATTATTAATAAGGACACTTATCTTCCTTCTTGGAGGGGCATGAGCAAATTCGCATAAAGAAATGCAAAAAGGGGTGGGTTGAGGGTACGACAGTTTTAAAAGTGTAACGTTTCACATTTTGCCAGTACCAATTTTCTTAATTTCGGGAAAATGAACAGAAGCGATATTTTTTCATTGGCATTCAGAACGGTACGTAGCAATAAGCTTCGCAGCGGTCTTACGATATCCATTATTGCATTTGGAATTATGGCATTGGTGGGAATAATCACTGCAATAAAAGCAATGAATCAAAAATTTTCGGAAAGCTTTTCCACTATGGGAGCTAATAGTTTCACCATCCGTTTCAAAGAAAGAAATATCCGCTTTGGCGGAGGTGGTAACGAAGTGAAATTGAAAAAGAAAGGCGCAAAGAAAGAAAAAATATCAAGTCTTGGCAAAAACATAACAAAGAAAGATGCTGAATTATTTATGCAGCGGTTTACTTTTCCGGCTACTAAAAGCGTTTCCATTTTTGGAAACAGAAATAACATTGCTTCGCATGAATCAAGAAAAACAACGCCGAATATTACCTTGTTCGGCGGCGATGAAAACTATTTAATGTTGAATGGATTTTCATTACAATCGGGAAGAAACTTGAACAAAATGGATGTTCACACCGGTCGGAATGTTTGTATTCTTGGGTACGATGTAGCAAATAAACTTTTTAAAGAAGGAATCAGCAGGGCCGTAAATGCAGTTATCCGGCTCAACAATATTCCATACAGAGTGTTAGGTGTGTTAGAAAGTCGTGGTTCAACTTTTGGTTTTAGTAGAGATAATGTAATCATTACTTCCTACACCAATGTGGATCGCAATTTTCCATCAGGCTATTCATTTGTGCTGGCGGTAATGGCAAATGACCTGGTGAAGGTAAACGCAGCAATGGGTGAGGCAGAAGGGGTGTTCAGGTCAATCCGCAAACTTAACACCACAGAGGAAAGTAATTTTGTAATTGACAGGAGCGATAGTATAGCCGAAAAAGCAATTAATAGCTTACGGTTTCTTACCATTTCTGCAACTGTCATTGGTTTAATAACACTGATTGGAGCTGCAATTGGTTTGATGAACATTATGCTCGTTTCTGTGTCGGAACGAACAAGGGAAGTAGGGCTGATAAAAGCAATTGGTGGAAAAAGTAAAATGGTGAGCCGCCAGTTTTTGTTAGAGGCTATAATAATAAGTGTATTGGGAGCTATATTGGGAATAATTTTAGGCGTTATCGTTGGAAATATTTTTTCTTTTGTCCTGAAAACAGGATTTGTCATTCCCTGGGATTGGGTTTTATATGGCATTGTTATCTGTACAATTGTTGGACTACTTGCAGGGTTATACCCGGCCATGAAGGCAGGAAAGCTAAATCCCATAGAGGCTTTGCGATATGAATAGCACCTGGAAAATTGATCAAAATTCAATTCTTTCAATTTTTTTTAGAAATCTTATTAAATTATTTGCATCAAACTTGTTCAAGATGAAAAATTCCTTAACTTGACCCCTCGCTTATAAAAAATGATAAAGAGAGTTTCTTTTTAAAACTTTTTTCTTAGCATTGTAACTTCGAATGAAACGATTAGTATCTAAAAATTAAAAAACTTAAAAATTAAGAACATGGCAGACATTAAACCAACTGCATCAGCATCAGTTAAAGCTACTTCAGTTCAGCCAAAAAAAAGTAGCAATGTGATTTCCTGGATAGCACCAGTAGTTTGTATTGTGGCAGGTTATGCTATTTGGCGTTTTATGATGGGTGCCGCAAGTGGCTTTGGTGAACCAGATCCGGCAGGTGGATTTTGGCCACATCACAGAAAGCCAAACAATGCGTTCAATGCAATCTATGAGGGTGGTATTATTGTACCAATATTGATTGGAATGTTTTTAATTGTTGTTGTATTTTCTATTGAGCGTATGCTTACCATCCGTAAGGCATTAGGTAATGGTTCTATTTCTGATTTTGTAAGAAAAGTTCAATATCATTTAGCTAACCGTAATGTGGATGCTGCACTTTCTGAGTGTGACAAGCAAAGAGGTTCAGTTGGAAATGTTATGAAAGCAGGACTTCGTCGTTATAAAGAAATGATTAATGAAGGAGCATTAACCACCGAGCAAAAAGTTGTTTCGATACAGAAAGAAGTAGAAGAAGCTACTGCATTAGAGTTACCCATGTTACAAAAAAATCTGGTGTTCCTTTCTACCATTACATCGGTAGGTACACTTGTGGCACTTCTGGGTACCGTATTAGGTATGATCAGATCTTTCGCTGCACTTGGTAAAGATGGTGGTGCAGGTGCTGCTGGTGATCTGGCTGTAGGTATTTCTGAGGCCTTGTATAACACTGCTTTAGGTATTGGTACGTCTGCGTTGGCCCTAATTATGTATAACGTATTTACTACTAAGATTGATTCTATTACTTATGGTATTGATGAATCCGGGTTCACTTTAACTCAAAGTTTTGCTTCTCTGTATAAATAATTCAGGTTGTGCAAGCTTTTTGTATGGAAATCATGAACTAATTCATCTCATTATAAACAAATGTAATCATGCCGAGTATTAAAATACCAAGGAAAAGTACCGATACGGATATGACTCCCTTTGTGGACATAGCGTTTCTAATTCTTTCCTTCTTTATCATGGCTACTAAATTCAAGCCGCCAGAGCCTGTGGAGATTAAAACACCAGGGTCGGTTTTGTCGCAAAAAATGCCGGAAAGCAATGCAGTTTTAATTGCTATCGATTCATCGAATAAGGTATATTTCACATTATTATCTGAAAAAGATCCAGGTAAGTTTGATGCAATTATTAACAGTGTAAATGAAACCCAAAAACTTGGTCTTTCTCCTGCACAGATTAATAATTTCAAAAAAACTTATATGGTTGGTGTTCCTTTTGCTGGCTTGAAGCAGTTGCTGGATATCGATGGTAAAGAACAAATAAACGTAAAGCAGCCCGGAATTCCGGTTATGGATTCCACTAATAACCAGTTGTTTTGGTGGATACAAGCTTCTAAAAATGCATTTGCCGGGGAAAAATTGATCTATCTTATTAAAGGAGATGGCAATTCGAAATACCCTGCTTTTGAAGCGGTGATTGAAGCGCTGAAGAAGAATGAAGAATTTAAATATTCTCTTGTTACTTCTTTAGATGATATCCCAGCTGGTTCTGCATTGGAGTTAGAACAAAAAAGATTAAGATAATTTATTAAATCATTTTAAACCAGTCTTATGGCAAGTATAGATTCCGGCGGCGGCGATAGCGGTCACAAAAAAGGACCGGGCGTAAAAAAGGCAAAAAAACTTTCTACCCGGGTAGATATGACTCCCATGGTGGATCTTGGTTTCTTGTTAATTACTTTTTTCGTATTTACAGCAACCATGTCAACACCTACTACTTTAGATTTAAATATGCCTAAAGATGTAGACGATGATAAAAAGAAAACAGAAGTAAAACAATCCGGTGTACTTACGCTTATGTTAGGTAAAGGAAACCAGGTTTATTATTATGAAGGTCAGCTTCAGGTAGGCGAAGGAGTTAATAACTTTAAGCAAACTACTATGAAGGGAGTTCGTCAGATCATCATTGACAAAAAAGCTGATGTTATCAGCAGATATAATCCCGCAACAGTAGATCCGAAATCATGCGAAGCTGAAAAAGCAGCAGCGAAGAAAAAAGGAGATCCTGATTGGGAAAATTCCTGTAAGGATATTGACTTTGTAGTGATTATTAAGCCTGCTGAAGAGGCTACGTATAGAAACACTGTTGATATTTTAGACGAAATGACAATCAACAAGGTGAAGAGATATGCTATGGTTAAATTAGGAATAGAAGAAAAGGAATTGATTAAAGCGACAGAAGCAACTGAACCAAAATAATTTCCTTTGTTTCTTATGCAATAGTTTCATTTCCGCATCTTATAAAAAATTGAATTATGGAAGCAAACAAAATTTTATCAGCCGATGTTCTTGACATCATCTTTGAAGACAGGAACAAAGATTACGGAGCTTATGATCTTAGAAGATCTTATAACCGCCGTATCACCAAAGCACTTATTATCACTGCTTCAATTGCTTTACTTGCTTTATTAGGTTCATTCCTTGTAAGTGCCATGACTGACAGTAGTGATAAAAAGATCACAACAAACGAAATGACCATTCAGGACATTAAGCAGGAGGACAAGCCACCGCCACCACCGCCACCTCCGCCACCTCCACCAAAACCAGATCCTCCAAAAGTGGAAATGAAACAATTTACTCCTCCGATTATTAAAAAGGATGAGGAAGTTGAAAAACCACCTCCACCACAGGAAGAATTGAAAGAAGTGAAGATTGCCGAAATTAGCCAGGAAGGTATAAAGGATATTGGTATCGCTGCTCCTGCACAGATCGATGAGGGAAAGCAAATCATTGAAGTAAAGAAAGTAGAAGACGAGAACAAAATATTTGACAAAGTGGAAATTGAAGCCAGTTTCCCTGGTGGAGATGCTAAATGGCGTCGTTATCTAGAGCAAAACTGTAACGGTCAGGTAGCTACAGATGGTGGTGCTCCGGAAGGAACATACACTACAATCGTTCAGTTTATCGTGGATAAAGATGGTAATATCAGTGATGTAAAAGCGTTGACTAATCATGGTTATGGCATGGAAGGGGAAGCGATGAGAGTTATCAAAAAAGGCCCTAAATGGACACCAGCTGTTCAGAATGGCCGTCAGGTAAAAGCTTATCGTAAGCAGCCAATCACATTCCAGGTACTTAGCGAATAATTTCTAAATTAAATTTTATATAAAATCCTCCCGATTATTATTGGGAGGATTTTTCTTTATTGCCATACCAAAATGATAACCATCAATTAGTTTATTTTTGAGGTAACAATGAATAAGCTATCTGGTTGGGATGATACAATTGTGGCACTGGCAACTGCACCCGGCATTGGTGCCATTGGCATTATCCGCTTAAGCGGATCAAAATCTTTAGCAATTATTAATGCATTATTTCCTTCCAAGGATTTATTACAACAACCTTCACACACATTACATGTTGGTTTTTTAAAAGAGGGGGAAACTATCCTCGACGAAGTGGTTGTGTCACTCTATAAAAACCCCAGATCATATACCGGTGAAGATGTAGTGGAGATAAGTTGTCATGGTTCAGCTTTTGTGCAAGAGCAGGTTATTAATGCTTGCATAAAAAGCGGCGCAAGGTTAGCCAAAGCAGGAGAGTTTACACAAAGAGCTTTTTTAAATGGTAAACTAGATTTGGCGCAGGCAGAATCAGTAGCTGACTTGATTGCTTCCAATACAGCAGCATCGCAGAAGGCGGCACTACATACCATGCGTGGCGGTTTTTCGGAAAACTTAAAAGTACTAAGAGATAGATTGATTACCTTTTCTGCTCTAATCGAACTAGAGCTTGACTTTAGCCAGGAAGATGTAGAGTTTGCAGACAGGAAACAGTTTTATGAGTTGATTGAAGAGCTTACTACATCTACGAACCAACTTATTAATTCATTCTCTTTAGGCAACGTAATTAAGAATGGAGTAAGTGTGGCCATAGTAGGAAAACCAAATGCAGGTAAATCTACCTTGCTGAATAGTCTGCTGAATGAAAACAGGGCCATCGTAAGTGAAATTGCAGGTACTACCAGAGATACGATTGAAGAAATATTAAATATTGATGGTATTTTGTTCAGGTTGATAGATACGGCTGGTATCCGGCAACATACTGCCGATATAATTGAAAGTGAAGGGGTGGAAAGAAGTTTAGAAAAAATTAAAAATGCAGACCTAGTCCTTTATCTGTTTGACGGAACGGATGAGGTTGAAGAAGTTGCCAGTAAGAAAGCTGAACTGCAACAACAAGAATTGAAATATTTATTAGTTGCTAATAAAATAGATATTGCAGGAGAACAGGAAATTAAAAATAAATTTTCTTCAATTGGAGAAATGATTTTTATATCTGCCAAACATCATCTACATACCGAAGTATTAAAAGAAAGAATGGTGGATGCAGTGCTGCAAGGTTCTTTGCAAACGGAGAGTACGGTTA
>JBDSUW010000129.1:0-30399 GCA_039927535.1 Chitinophagaceae bacterium
AAGACGGTCAGCTATCAATTGTAAACCCTCGGGGTTCCAAATTTTACGCAACGCCACACTATACACAATTCCTACTATTACAATGTAAAGACCAATGGCTGATTGAGTGGTAGGTTTGGAAAAGAAAATGCCCAGTTTGCTTTTTGGAAAAATAATAGAAAACGTTAAGCTGAATGCAACAAGAAGATTGCAGAGAATAGTAAAAAAGCTGAAAAAGTTAATAACAGTTGTTGTTACAGCTATTCCATTTTTAGCATTGGTATTTAGCATTACATATAGCTGAAGAATAAGTGCAAACCATCCAATAACAGCGATTAAAATTCCGCTACTTTTCTTCATTGCCGGATTATTAATCATAGCCATGTTACAAAAAATTAATTCAGAAGAAAACGAATACTTTTAAAGAAAGTGATTATATTTTTTTTAATTCCAGCAGGATTGTTTTTTCTTTTGCCGGCAGGTCACATTTTGCTTTGCCAGAAGTATTATCGCTGATGATAAAGATGTTACCATTATTATCCAATGTAATGCCTTCCAGATTCATGCTATAATCCTGGTCTTTATATTTGTTGGATATTTCAGAAAATTTGTCTACAGGAATATTCTTCAACGTTTCAACCTGTAAAGTTCCATTTGCATCAATGTTCATTGATTCGAGAAACTGCTGACGTAACTTTCCTTTTGAATAAGACTTAAGACAGATCAGTCTATTGTTTTCTTTATCATAACATATATCAGAATACCTCCATTGTGTATTTTCTAACGGCATCTCTATCTTCGATTCAAATTTCAGGCTTATTCCTTCTTTTCCTGTTTCAACACTAAATGTATAGATCTCAGATTTAGTCATCTCTTCATTTCTTTCACGAAGCAAATAAAATTTTTGATTGCTTTCGTTGCCAGCAATTCCTTCCATACCATCACCTTCTTTAGATTTTGGTGGTAGTGAAATTGAAGTAGAAACTGTTCTGGCTGCTCCGCTTGTTAAGTCAACTTCATACAAGGCAACAGCTTCTTCAGAAATAAGATATAATTTGTCCTTATAAGAACTTAATCCTTCCATTTCAAACTTCTGAGAAACCTGGAGGTTAATACTGTTTACAATCTTTCCCGTACTGGGGTCAGCAACAAAAATGATCGGGCAACGTTCAGATGCAAAATAAAGTTTGCCATCATAAAACTTCATACCTGATATGCAAACCTGGTTGTTCATTTCCGAAGGTAGCGGCACATTATTTATTGAATATTTTGGAACTTCAATTTTCGGGGGCTGAGCATTTGCAAGGGTAAGGGCTAAAATACCAATCAATAAAAAGCTATTTCTATTTTTCATGTAGCTGTATTTTGTGGATTGTATAAACAAGTGTTTGCGAATTTATATTAAATCAAACATCCTGCCAACAGTAAGTGATAGATATATGCTAAAGATGGATGCATTTATGCAAAATCTTTGTTTTAAGTGATTTAGATTAAGAGAAAAAATACATAACTATTGATATAAATGTGCTGGAAGACCCGACCTATAATATTGTGGTGGATAAGGTGTAAGTAATGTTTTAATGTACACAAGGTCCCGTACTTGAGAGCTTGTTGGGAAGAAACTCCAAAATTTTGCAGCGTAGCATTATTTGATCTTGTATTTAGTTTTATTATTGCTGCCTGATTTGATTATGAGCTTTAAGTCTACTGCTTTTTTTAAATCCCTGCTTGCAGAAGCAGAAGAAATATCCTTAAATATATTCATGTAATCTTTTCTTGTAAATTCATTTTTATTGTGCGTTAAAAAGTATTCAATTCTATCTGTGTCAGTCATGATATGATTATTGTACTGAAGCAAATTTTCCAGTGATTCATTAATTGTTTTAAGCATGAATTCAATGAAAATTGTTGAGTGCCCCGTTTTGTCACTTTTTGATAGGGCTGAATAATACTCCTTTTGGTTCTTACTTATCAGCGTCTCAAATGGTAAATATTCAAAGACAGGAAATTCATTCATTAATATAACGGTTTGCCACATTCTTCCCATTCGGCCATTACCATCAGAGAATGGATGTATGAATTCTGATTCGTAGTGAAATACGGAGCTTTTAATTAATACTGGTTCATCGGAAGTCTTCAGGTAACTGAAAAGGTCTTTCATTAAAGGCCTGATGTTTTCTGCCGGGGGAGCTACATGTGTAAGTTGAGAGCCTTTCATTATTCCAACTCCTGATTTTCTATACTGTCCGCTATCTGTTATCAAACCTTCCATTAGCATCTTATGAGCTTTTAAAAAAGATTTTTCACTTTTACTGTCAAAAGCTGAAAGTTGCTCATAAACTTTAATTGCATTCAATACTTCCGTCACATCTTTTTTCGGCCCAATAATCCTTTTGTTTTCGAGCAAAGCAGAAACCTGATCAATTGAAAGAGTGTTACCTTCTATTTGAAGGGAAGAGTGAATGGTTTTAATTCTATTGCTTTTACGAAGCTGCGGTGTTTGTTTATTCAGATAGTTGGCATTAATTTCTCCCAACTTTATAGAAATCTGACTAATAAGATTTAAGATAAGGGAAGTTCCATGATATGGAGGCTTCATGATAGTATCATTTGATACTATCAAAGATAAGAAAATGTGAACCGACTTATAAGATTGTGGAAAAGGTGTAAAAAATGATTTAAAGTACACAAAGTCCCGTACCGGAGACGTTGTTGGGAAAGCAGCCTTTATTGGTCAAGTACTTTAAAATTAATGTCGTCGTCAAATAAGTTTTCATAATGGGCATGTGTAAATAAAAAGTATTTTGGGTCAAGAAAGTTTATTTCGCAATGGTCAAAACCTTCGCCTATTTTAAGATTGTCAACATAAAATGCGTAATGACAAATTTCTCCTTCTTCAAAATTGTCAGCAAGAACATTTATTAATTCAAGTTTATTTTGCTGGGTCAGTTTTAATTTAAAGTCTTTGTCAGCATATTTTTTTAGGGAAAGTCCTTTTGAATTATCTGGATTTGTTAGGTTGTAAAAGTCTTTTGGGAGGTTAAATGAAAAATCTATCAATGCGCCTACTTGGCAAGAGTCAATAATAGTTAGTATTTTATTAAGGTCTTCTTTGTCTGTAAATTTCATAAGCCATAATGGTCTATTATAGTACCTACAACACATATATATACAACTCCAAATCCTTTTCTCCAAATTCTCAATCATGAAAATCAAATCAACCGATGCTCATAAGCATACTTCACCAAACCAATTACAGAATTGGTATTTGTTTTCCTGAAAATATTTTTACGGTGGGTTTCAACTGTTCGTTCGGAGATAAATAAAGTTTCAGCAATTTGTTTGTTGTTAAGTTCTTTTTCTATTAACCGTACAATCTGTTTTTCCCGGTCTGTTAAGTGGGCTTGTTCATTTTGTTTTTTTCGTTGTCCTGCTCTTTGCATTTCGTCCAGTACTTCTTCGCTGAAATAAATACCGCCACCGGCAATTTTTTCAAGGGCTGTTATTAGTTCCTGCTTGCCAATATTTTTTAAAACATAGCCGGAAATATCGGCATCATTAATCATTTCATTCACCATATCTCCTTGACCGCTCATGGAGAGTGCCAATATTTTTACATTGGGGTGTTTTTCTCGTACCTTTTTGGCTAACTCGTTGCCAGGTAGTTTAGGCATCATTACATCTGTAAGTAACACATCTACAGGATTGTCGTTCATCAATTCTACTACTTCACTTGAGTTAGTAGTAGCAAAGGCAAATTGAAACTTATTATGACCTTTTAGTAAAGCGGTTAAGCCATCAATTACAATCTGGTGGTCGTCAACAAGTGCTAGGGTTATTTTATCATTTTTCATAATACAGCCGGTTTGAAAATACAATTAATTCAGTTTTTGTCAGTATTCTTTTTTGTCTGACGTAAATAGGGATGCAAGAGTGCAGCGGGTTACCGTTGTAGAAATGTTAAACAGTCAATTGTGAATGGTGAATAGTGAATGGGGTATTAAGGCCTGAAAGTTTCTATTGAGTCTGGCTTTTCCAGTTTACAGAGGCACATGAAGGGCAATAAGTGTTCCTTTGCCAGGTTTGGAGTCGAAATCAACCGTTCCGTTCAGGAATTCGATACGAGTTGTAATGTTCTTTAAACCGATGCCGTCAAAATTTTCTTTGTTGCTGGTGTCAAAACCTTTGCCGTTATCTTCTATGGTGCCGCTGATGCCATCTTTATCCCGTATCAGGGAAATATCCAGTTTGGAGGCTCCGGCATGTTTGATAGCATTATGAACTGATTCTTGTACAATCCGGTATAGCACAGTTTCTACATTGGAATCGAGCCTTTCTTCTAAACCTTCGGTATAAACTGACACCTGCAGGGTCTTATTACTTATCTTATTAGTAAACTCACGGATGGCATTGTCCAGATTATTTTTTAATAATGCATTCGGCATCATGATATGCGATACTGTTCTTACTTCTTTGCAGCTATCATCTACCAGGTTGATGATCTTTTCAAAAGTTTCCTTTTGCTCCGGGTTAGTTAAATTGATTTCTGATTCAAAAGCTGATAAATTCATTTTGGCGGCACTCATCATCTGGCCCACACCATCATGCAGATCTTTGGCAATGCGTTCCCTTTCATTTTCTTCAGCTTTCAATACAGCTTTTACGGCTAGTTGCTGTTGTTTCATTATTTCTGCCTGTAGCTGACTTTCTTTTTTCAATTTCAATCTTCTGTATTGGGAGTGAATGAGTAGGGCTAAGAAGAGAATTAAACCTGCAATGCCAATGAACAAATAGTTCTGCAACTGGATCTTACTTTTTTGTTCATTTATCTGCTGTTCTTTTTTTGATGTCTGATAACGGGAATTCAGATCCTGAATCTGTTTGGTTTTTTCCAATGTAAACAAACTGTCTCTGAGAACAGATCGTTTTGTAAAGAATTCATATGCTTTTTGATAATCACCTTGTTTTTGTGCTACGGTCGAAAGTTCGTTATAATTATTAGATTGCAGTTCGGGATATTTTATCCGCTCGGCCATTTTATTACTTAGAGTGAGGTATTCAATAGCTTTTTTATAATCTCCTTTTCCATTCATAGCCACACCCATATCAGAATAAGTCAGCGCTATTGCAAAACTGTCTTTTAGAATCTGGCGGATATGCAAAGCTCTTTGAAGGTTTTGAATGGCGAGATCGTATTTTTTTTGAATAACGTAAACACCAGCAATATTGCTTAATGAATACGATACACTGAGTGAGTCGCCGGCTTTTTCTGCAAGTTTCATTGAGGCGGTGTAACGGCTAACAGCTTCTGCATAATCATCTTTGTATTCAAATACAACACCCGATTCATTCAAAATCATGGCAATGCCAGCTGTATCATTTAATTCCTGATATATACTTCCTGCTTTGTTATAATTTTCTAAAGCTTTGTCCAGGTCCTTTGTTTTCCGGTATAATTTACCAAGGTCATTATAGACAGGGGCCAGTTTCTTTTTGTTTTTTGCTTGCTCAAGAATGGCAATAGATTCCTGAAAATTAGTTGCTGCAATGTCATATTTACCACTGAAATAACTGGCTACACCAATTTGCCTTTTCAGATCAGCTACACTAATAGAATCGGTATTTTTCCGGGCAAGTTTTAATGCTTTATCGCCAACGATGATGGCGGAATCGAAATCTCTAAACTGGTAACTCTCTACCAGTTTTATGGAAGCATTGATTTGTTGTTCGTATGGCCTGTTGGATTGAATTATTTTTTGAAGGCTGTCCGTATTGGTTTGCGCCTGAACCGTAAGCACAGAAAATAAAAATGATATAAGTTGGCAAATTCTTCTCATATAAAAGTCGTCAGAGATTCAGTACTTGTTTCATTGTAAAAAATCCTTTTTTATCTTTTATAAATTCTGCTGCCAGCACAGCGCCGGATGCAAAGCCGGTACGGTTATGTGCAGTATGTATGATCTCAATATTATCTATTGCAGAAGAATATTTGATGCTGTGTGTGCCAGGCGCCGGGTCAATCCGTTGGCTGATAATTTCAAGATCAGCGGGATTGTCACTCAATTCATTCACCCATTTATTTTTTCGTTTTACTTGTTCCATTACTTGTTCGGCCAATGTAATTGCAGTGCCGCTTGGTGCATCTTTTTTCTGAGTATGATGTGTTTCTTCCAATATTACTTCATAATCATCATGTGTTGACATTAATGAAGCTAATTTTTTATTTACTTCAAAAAATATATTTACGCCGATGCTATAGTTGCTGGAATAAATAAAAGTACCGTTATTATCAGCACAATACTTTTTTATTTCATCCAGTCTTTCTGTCCATCCTGTTGAGCCACTAACAACTGGCAACCCGAAGTCAATACATTTTTTAATATTATCATAAGCACTGTGCGGACTGGTAAATTCAATAGCAGCTTCTGCCGTAGCAAAATTTTCTTTAGTGAATTCGTCGAGATTAGGCTGGTCAATATTAATAACAATCTCATGGCCTTTTTTTATTGCTATTTCTTCAATAGCTTTTCCCATTTTGCCATATCCTATCAATGCAATTTTCATGTCAGTGTTTTGTTATTACAAATGTAACCATTAAAGAAAAGGGAGATACCCGTACTGGTACGTATTATTTACCAATTTTAAGAACGATGCTGAGACCATTGGTTTTAGCTAATTCACTATAGCCGGGTTTGAATCGTAAACTCAGATCAGGACTTACATCAAAGCTTTTGAGATGAGCATCAACTGTGGCATCAACCACATTCAATCCCCATAGTATTAAAAAGAAAATAGCAGAATAATCTATGTCCCGACGGAATTGATTTCGATAAAATTTCAATGATTCTTCACTTAAAGGCTCAAGGTTTGGTTTTATACTGGAATATAATGCAGAATCTGTTTTATTGACTCTCATATTGTATTTAACCTTGTATGCAAAACGGGTGTCTTTGTATTGCCCCAAATTATAAAAAAACACACCGGCACTTACTCCCATTGCTCCGTAAATAATCGGAAGCTTCCAATATTTTTTATTGTAGATCTGTCCAAGGCCGGGAAATATTGCAGATCGGATTGCAGCTACTTTTGGACTATGAGCTTTTGTTGCAGAATCATATTTGTTCATCGAAGCCTTATTCGCCACTATAGGAATAGTGTCGCTTGCCAGTGTAACTTTTGTAACTTCTTTTTGTGCAAGCAAAGCAGTTCCGGTCAAAATAAAAATGACAAGGAGAGAAAATTTCTTTTTTAAACTGATTAAATAATATAGCATCTTCCAGGCCCTGTATGGGTTTGAGTTTTATCAATCAAGAGGTGCATCCATTTGCCGGAGAATCTTATTCAATTCTTCTTGCGAATAATATTCAAGAGTTATCTGACCACTGCCGTTACGGCTGTGCCTGAGTTTTACCCGGGTACTGAAATGCGATGCTAATTTATCCTCTATTCTTTGAAATGCTGGTGGTAATTGATTTTTTGAAGATTTTTTAACAGCTCCTCCTTGTTTATACAGATTACGAACTAATGCCTCTGTTTGTCGAACAGAAAGACTTTTTTCTTTTATTTCTTTATAAATATAAAGCTGTTTGTCAATCGTATCTACATTGATCAAAGCTCTGGCATGACCCATACTAATATCGCCATTGCGGACAGCTAATTGAATATCCGGAGGCAATTTTAATAAGCGAATAAAATTGGCAACTGTACTTCTGTCTTTCCCCATTCTTTCGGCTACCTGCTCTTGTGTGTAATCCAGTTCCTCCATCATTCTTTTATAGCTCAAAGAAATTTCCATTGCATTCAGATCTTCTCGTTGCAAATTTTCCAGCAAGGCAAGTTCCAATAACTGCGCATCATTTGCTTGTCTTACAAATGCAGGAATATCGTTTAGTCCGGCAAGTTTGGATGCTCTCCATCTTCTTTCACCCGAAATAAGAATAAATTTTCCGGATTTAGTTTTGGTAACTGTAACCGGCTGAATAATGTCATGTAACTTGATAGAGTCGGCTAATTCCTGCAATGATTTATCATCGAAATCTCTACGTGGCTGCTTAGGGTTTGGCTGTATATCAGCTATTGCTATGCGGCTGATGCCTGTTGCCGTTTCAACAACATTTGACTTTAAGGAACCTGTTGTTGTTTTCAGATCCGCATCAATATTTTGTAACAAGGAACGGATTCCTTTACCGAGAAGTTCTTTGTTTTGTTTAGGTGAGGTCATGATACATGTATAATACAAGTTATGAGTTGTAAGTTTCGAGCTACGAGAAGTGGTTCCTACAACTTCAATTTACTCATAAAACTCATTAGCATTTTTTTTTCTTCGTCAATTTCTTTTAATAATTCGTCTCTTTTTTCTTTCTCGCCAAAGTTAACTGCTTCAGCAATCAATAATTATGTTTCTAACTCAAAAGTTGAACCAAGCGGTATTTCCAAAAATCTGTTATAATCTTTCATGCTACTTCTGCTGCTTCCTTCTGCAATATTTGAAGGAATGGAAACAGCCGCTCGGGTTATCTGAGAGGAGATGCTATATTTTTCTTCTTTTGGAAAAGATGATACTGCTTTATATGATTTTATGGCGATTTGGAACCCTTTTTGCCAAATCAATAATTGTTTAAAGTTTCTCATTTAGTAGAGGTTTGCTCGCAACTCGTAGCTAATAACTCGCAGCTTATAATTCTAAAATTCTCTCATCATTCTTAATCTTTGTCAGATCGTTTTTCTGCAAAATTTCTTTTGCAAGATTAAGGTAATTCACCGAGCCTTTACTATTGGCATCATATAGAATTACAGGTTTGCCGGCACTGGGAGCTTCGGCCAGCTTTGAGTTACGGTGAACGATGGTGCTGAATACCATATCTTCAAAATGCCGCCGCACTTCGCTTACAACCTGATTACAAAGACGAAGACGTCCATCATACATGGTCATCAATATTCCTTCTATTACTAATTCAGGGTTTAGCCTGCTTTGTACTATTTTAATTGTATTCAAAAGTTTGCCTAAGCCTTCCAAAGCAAAAAATTCGCATTGCACTGGCACAGCTACTGAATCTGCGGCTGTTAAGGCATTAACGGTAATTAGGCCAAGTGACGGAGAACAGTCTATAACGATAAAGTCATAATCTTTGCGGATCGGGTCCAACAAATTTTTCATTACCATTTCCCTGTTGGGATAGTTGATCATTTCAATTTCAGCACCAACTAAATCAATGTGCGAAGGAATAATATCAAGATTGGGAATTTCAGATTTTAATATTACATCTTTTGCTTTGGACTGATTAACCATACAATCGTAAAGACTTTGTGTAATATTATGCAGGTCGAAACCAAGACCAGTAGTGCTGTTTGCCTGTGGGTCACCATCAACCAGCAAGGTTTTATATTCAAGCACAGCTAAACTTGCTGCCAGGTTTATTGCAGTGGTTGTTTTGCCAACTCCGCCTTTTTGATTTGCTACACCGATTATTCTTGCCATTTTGCCGAATACTCCTTGATATTAATTAGATGAATGTGGTAAAATTGCCCCTTGAAACCAAGAACACAAAATTTAGTTTTGCCCAATTTCTGCTCTTTATCGGCAAAAATAAGTGTTCATAAAAACAATATACTCAGTTAATTTTGACTTTAAGATATGCGTAATACTCCCTTCTGGTGGATTCTCATCAGCTTTATGGTTCTCTTGGACATTTATTTCTTTCAGGCATTAAAAGTAGTAACTCATTCTGTTTCCGGAAGAACAAGAACAATCATCTATGTGAGCTATTGGGTGCTGTCAGTATCAGCAGTAATTCTGTTGATTATTCTGCCGTATCTCCATTTTGAGAAACAGGCAAAATTTACCCGAACTACCATTTTCGCCTTAATAGCAGCTTTGTTTTTTGCAAAACTAATTGCTTCTTTCTTTTTCCTGATTGATGATATTCGCAGAGGGGTGCAATGGATTGCCGGAAAGATATTCTTTTCGAAATCAGAGGGAGAAAATTTGCAATCAGAAGAAACAATTTCCCGGTCTGTTTTTTTAAGCTGGGCAGGTATGGTTGTTGGCGGAGGCTTGTTTGGAACATTGATCTATGGTTTTGGAAATAAATACCGCTACCAGGTAAAAAGAATAAAACTCAGTTATGCTAATCTTCCTCCATCTTTTAAGGGGTTGAAAATTGTACATATTTCTGATATACATTCAGGCAGTTTTACCAATAAGCAAGCGGTAATGAAAGGGGTAGAAAAGATTATGAGGGAAAAGCCTGATCTGATTCTTTTTACTGGCGACTTAGTAAATAATACATCGGATGAAATGGAAAATTATATGGATGTATTCGATAAACTAAAAGCTCCGATGGGAGTTTATTCCACACTGGGTAATCATGATTATGGTGACTATGCAAGTTGGGAAACACCGGAAGAAAAAACTGCTAACCTGAAGAAATTACTGGACATTCAAAGTGCTTTGGGTTGGCGATTATTGATGAATGAACATGTGGTATTGGAAAAAGGTGCTGAGCAAATAGCATTGCTTGGAGTTGAAAACTGGAGTGCAAAGGCAAGATTTCCAAAGTATGGAAAAATGGAAGAAGCCTATTCTGGGGCTGAAAAATATCCATTTAAAATTCTTATGAGTCATGATCCTTCTCATTGGAAAGCAGAAGTGCTTGAGAAATATCCTGATATAGACCTTACACTTTCTGGGCACACACATGGAATGCAGTTTGGAGTAGAAATTCCCGGCTTCAAATGGAGTCCAGTGCAATATGTATATAAAGAATGGGCAGGCTTATACGAGAAGTTAGCCGTTGATAATAAAGGGAAAGGGCAAAAGCTGTACGTAAACAGGGGCTATGGCTTTATTGGTTATCCCGGCCGTGTTGGCATTTTGCCAGAAATTACTGTTATCGAACTTTCCTGATTAAATTTTCCGCATTATTTTCAATAATAATTGAGTTTGTTTCGTTTTGGAAACCTAAAAGTTTCTGTATTAAACTTTTTTTTAACATAAGAGTCTTAAAACGGCAATTTGTAAATCCCTTATCCTGAAAATTTAGGTACAACTGCCTGATGATTAAGAAATGCTATATAATCTTAGCTTTTATCTTACTTGGTGTAGCGGCATTCTCGCAACGCAACACCGGCGATACTACTATTGTGCCCACAGATAACAGCTTTTTAATTGATACTACAATAGATTATGGAGAACTGTTTCAGGATTTCGAAGCATTTATGGATTCGATTTTATCGCCTCACAGTTATTTCTTGGCTTCAATATCTTTGGGTAAAAGTTTTTATAATTACGAAAACAAAACAAATTCGGCAACTACTCCTCTTCAAAAACTTACCTGGTCGCCAACAATTGGCTACTATCATAAAAGTGGTCTTGGAATCAACGCTACAGGTTATATTGTAGATGATGGTGCAAATATGAACTTATACCAGTCTTCCGTCTCTCCATCATTTGATTATTTAAAGAATAAAGCAATAGCAACGGGAATTTCATATACCCGCTTTTTTACAAAAGATTCGCTTCCTTTTTATACAACGCCATTGCAAAACGAATTGTACGGTTATTTTACTTACCGTAAATCATGGATTCGTCCAACGGTTGCAGTTAGTTATGGCTGGGGCAGCCGAAGCGATTATTCTGAAAGAGAAGAACAGATAATTGATTTGCGATTACGCAGAAGAGGGTTTACTTATATTAATACGGAAGAATCAATCAGCGATTTTTCACTGATAACTTCCTTGCGCCATGATTTTTATTGGCTTGATGTACTTACATATAAAGATCATATTCGTTTTACGCCTCAGCTTTCATTTACAAGTGGCACACAAAAATTTGGATTTAATCAGAAGTCAAATACATATGTTAATCTACTTCGTAACAATTCAAGTGTACTATATAGTACAGACAATGTTTATCTCGATGATAATTTAAAATTCCAGCCATTGGCATTAACCATGTATTTCCGGGGCGAATATTTTATTGGTAAATTTTTTGTGCAGCCCCAATTTACCATGGATTATTACTTTCCTGCAACTACGAACAACTTCAGTTCATTTTTTTCTATTAATGTAGGCTGCATGTTTTAATGAACTCATTTCAGAATAGATTAATAACAGGTTAAGAAACCTTAACAGTTTCAATACAATAGAAAAGGATATTTTTTGTTTTGAGTTACTATTCATAGTTAATGAAATTTAACAGCCAGGAAGGGACGCTGGCACTATACTTGAAATTTTTCCGGGTCAATCCAAGTTACCCAAAAAACAATTAAACTATTCAACATGAAATCAAAATTCCTTTTTCTTTTTGCTGCTATCCTGCTTTCTAATGCGATGATGGCACAATTCCACCTTGGTATTAAAGGAGGCGCCAACTTTACCAAAGTTGATGGAAAATCATTTAAAGACGAGTTCAGGTATGGCTATCATTTGGGTGGCTTTGCCGAAATCCGGATGGGAAACAAATTTGTTTTACAACCGGAAGTTTTATTTAACCAGTATGCTACAAAACTTGACAGTAGTTACAAAAATGTGTACGATGCTGTGTTTGGTGGCAACAGCAATATCAAGCTGAACTACATTTCTATTCCAGTCGTTATTAACTACAAATTAATTGGTAGTTTTCTTTCTTTGCAGGCAGGCCCTCAATTTGGGATTTTGATTGATCAAAGCAAAACAGTATTACAAAATGGCGGCAATGCTTTTAAAAATGGCGATTTGTCTATGTTGGCAGGTCTTCAATTTAAAGTAGGTCCAATGCGTATCAATGGCCGTTATGCTATTGGTTTAAATAATATCAGTGATTTACCAGATGATGGTAAATGGAAAAGCCAGGGTTTCCAGGTATCCGTTGGATTAGCCTTATAAATTATAAAATCATTTCCTTATGAAAAGGCCTCCGATACGTCGGAGGCTTTTTAGTATAAATACTTATTTGTGGGTACATAATTTGTCAGTTTCAGGCTGATAGGCATGAAACTTGGCAATACTGATTTCCCTATATACTTTTACCGCCGCCGCTGGCGAAATGACAGATTTTCTAATACAGAATTGAAATTGAATATGAATATTGAAAAGTTTTTATTGCGTTCCGAAGATGAGATGGATTTTTTACCAATAATTCCATTAAACGAAAGTGATCAGGAAGATATAAACAGCATAGTTATACCCGATGAGATTGCATTATTACCGCTTAGGAACACCGTTTTATTTCCTGGAGTAGTATTGCCCATCACCGTAGGAAGAGATAAAAGTATTAATGCTGTAAATGAAGCTTATCGTGGCGATAAACTGGTAGGAGTTATAGCACAAAAGGATAGTAATATTGAAGATCCGGAAGTTACTGACCTTGAGAAAATAGGTACTGTTGCTAAGATTGTTAAGTTGATTAAGATGCCTGATGGTGGCACTACTATTATTATACAGGGAAAAAGCAGGTTTAGGGTTGAGTCAATTGTTGCTGAAGATCCTTATTTCAAAGCAAAGATTTCAAAACTCGATGAAGAGGAATCTCCGAAAGATGAAGACTTTAATGCATATGTAGCAAATATTAAAGATCTGGCAGCTGATATTGTTCAGTTGTCACCCAATATTCCCGCAGAAGCTTCAATCATACTCCGCAATATTGAAAACCCTTCATTTCTTATTCACTTTGTTTCCAGTAATCTTAATACAGATATAAAAGACAAGCAACGTTTGCTGGAATTGAACCAGATTCGCCAAAGAGCAGATTTGCTGATGCAGTTATTGCAAAAAGAATTGCAGTTTGTGGAGTTGAAAAATAAAGTAACATCAAAAACAAGAACCGAATTAGATAAGCAGCAACGGGATTATTTCTTACAGCAACAATTGAAAAGTATTAAAGATGAATTAGGAGGCGATAGCAATTCCCAGGAAATAAAAGAGATGCAGAAAAAAGCAGAAGTAAAGAAATGGCCTGCTGCTGCAAAGGAAATGTTTAAGAAAGGGATTGAGAAATTGGAGAGGATGCATCCGAGCACACCTGATTTTTCTGTTGTGTATAATCATCTCGACTTAATGCTTGATCTTCCATGGGAAGAATATACAGAAGATCATTATGATTTGAAGAAGGCAAAGAAGACTCTTGATTTTGATCATTATGGCATGCATAAGATTAAAGAAAGGATTTTGGAATATCTGGCAGTGTTAAAACTGAAAGGTGATATGAAGAGTCCGATTCTTTGTTTTGTTGGTCCTCCGGGTATCGGGAAAACTTCTTTGGGAAGAAGTATAGCAAATGCTATTGGCAGAAAATATGTTCGCCTGAGTTTGGGTGGTCTGCATGATGAAAGTGAAATAAGAGGACATCGTAAAACATATATAGGTGCTATGCCGGGCAGAATTTTGCAATCTATACGAAAAGTAAAATCCTCTAATCCTGTAATTATATTGGACGAGATAGATAAAGTAGGAAGTGATTTTCGTGGCGATCCATCATCTGCTTTGCTTGAAGTATTAGATCCCGAACAGAATCATACTTTCTATGATAACTATCTTGAATCAGAATATGATTTAAGTAAAGTTTTATTTATTGCAACAGCTAACAATTATCAAAACATACAACCGGCACTTCGGGACAGATTAGAAGTAATTGATTTGAGTGGTTATGCTGTAGAAGAGAAAAAAGAAATAGCAAAACGACATTTATTTCCAAAGCAGAAGGAATTACATGGGTTGAAGAATACAAATTTCAAGATCAGTGATAAAGTGCTGGAGAAAATAATTCAGGATTATACAAGAGAAAGTGGTGTGAGAGAATTGGATCGTCAACTGGCTTCGGTAATGCGTTACCAAGCAAGGCAATTGGTAATGAAAGATAAAATCAAGCCTACTTTAACTTCCATTGATGTAGAAAAAATATTGGGCAAACCCCGTTACAGTAATGACATCTATAAAATAGCAAATATGCCGGGTGTGGCGGTGGGCCTTGCCTGGACTTACGTTGGTGGCGATATACTTTTTATAGAAACAAGTTTGAGTGATGGAAAAGGAGAATTAAAACTTACCGGTAATCTTGGTAATGTGATGAAAGAAAGTGCTTCAACTGCACTCACTTATCTGCAATCAAATGCGAAAAAGTATAAACTGGATTCAATCCTTTTTGAAAAGAAAAACATTCATATACATGTGCCGGAAGGTGCTGTGCCGAAGGATGGACCCAGTGCCGGTGTTACCATGATGTCTGCTATCGCTTCCGCATTAACCGGTAAAAGAATAAAACCTTTTTTGGCAATGACGGGAGAGATAACACTTCGGGGGCAGGTTTTACCTGTAGGAGGTATCAAAGAAAAAGTGTTGGCTGCAAGGCGAGCCGGATTAAAGGAAATAATTCTTTGCTGGCAAAATGAAAAAGATGTGCAGGACATAGATCAGCAGTTTATTAAAGGCATTAAATTTCATTATGTAAAAACAATGAGCCAGGTGCTGGAACTTGCGTTGGTGGGATAGGGAAACAATATTTTGTTTGATTTTATTGTTGAATAAAAACTGTGGAATCCTTTAATAAAGGTAACTTTTGATTGAACTGTGTATTTAAAAATATCCTCATCTGATTTACCAGCGAACTGCTGTCGTAAAACCCGGAATAGTTTGCATTCGGCAGGAAGATGCTGCTCAAATTCATAAACTGATATTTTTTTTCTGTAGAATCGTTGAATTGACGAAAGCCATGGTCGCCCATCAAAATAATTATAGGAGGTTGGCTGGATTTATTTTTTATATGATCTATTAAGCTCAATAACTTTTTATTGGCATATTGAAGGTATTCGATATAATCTTTTCTGTTTGCGCCAGAATAGTCTGTCAGTTTTTCAATTGGAGCAGGGTTGCCATCTTTATCGAAATAATACGGATTATGCGGTATTATTAAATGAGAGTATACAAATTTGGGTAAAACAGATTCCTTTACTACAACATCTTCTGTTAGTTTGAAGACTTTATTATTATTGTTTAGCTGCCGATAAACATAATTATTTATTACTGATTTTAATTTTAAATCTGTTGCAAGATGATACCACAGGTCTCTTGAAATGCGGCCAGAAAGTGTTTGCGATGTAATAGTTCTGGTTTTTGCCAGTAGAAAAGTTGGATTGGTAACAGCGGGTTGACCGGGAAAGCTAAAATCAGAGTAGTTGTAAAATTGATATCCTATTTCTTTTAGAAAAAGTAATGTCTGGTTTTGTTTGATATTTTCATAGCATATTCCCAGATTTTCTTTACTATCATTAAGGCTGATCAGATTACTAAGGTAGTTGAGGTTTAGGATGGAATTCATTGAATAGGCAGTGGCATTATAGTTTGAGAAACTTTTTTTATTTACATGAAAATTTCTTTGTCTTAATTCAGCCTCAAAAGCACTATTATCAAAATTGAAAACTTCTTCTAAAGCAGTATTGCTAGTGTAGCCATCAGTAATAATCATATAAATATCAGGTTTCGGGCAATTTTTGCAATCCGTAAATTCTTTGTTAAGAGAAACTACAGAATTTTTTGTAGTGGCTGTTTTTTTAACAATACTTAACGCTTCAACAACTAACAATATCAGTAAAACTGAATTGAGGTAAAGGAATAACTGCCTGAAATCAGATTTTGATTTTTTAACCAAAAATATTAGCAGCAATGCCAGAATAAGTAGTAGCGGGAGTATAAAACTATATTTAGTAATGAAACTATTGGGAAGTATGTTTTTTAAAGCATCATGTACAGTGCCAAAGAAAAAAAAGATAACCATCAGTACAAATGCCGTAAGATCTGCTTTCCTGAAATTTTTATAAACTAACCAGCACAATAAAGATACTACAATAGTGCAGCCGATATAAAATATAGTAAGCCAGACAGCATCTTTTACCGGAACAAGATTATAGTTTTCTGTATAGCCATGCATAACAAAAAAGACAGGTAGCAGGTATAAAAAAAATGCTGAATTGGTAAATAATTTTTTCAAAACAAAACCTCTTTAATTTAATCTTTCAGGTAGCTGGTCGAATCTTTCAGATAAGGCAAGTGCTGTTGGAATTGCTTGTTTAAAATTAATCTGAAAAGATTAACTCCACTCAAACTATCGTTGATTTTTTCATAATTTTTATCGGGAAAATGTAAACTTGTAAGATTAAGAAAATAATATTTGCCTTCTACTTTCTCTGTAAAATGCCTGAAACCATGGTCTCCCATTAAAATTATAATTGGAGGCTTTTTACTGTTTTTAAGGATATGATCAACCAACTCCAGCAGCTTTGTGTTGCTGTATTGAAGATACTCTATATAAGCAGATTTGTTAATCTGGTAACCTTCTTCCAGTTTCTCAAAAGGCTGCTCTACTCCGTTTTTATCATAATAGTAAGGGTAGTGTGGCATCTCGATATGAGTGTATACAAATTTTGGCTTTGGAATATCTTTTTTACTTATTTCTATTGTAGACTTGTAGAATAGTTCATTATTTATTCTGTTGCTGTAAACCCTTTTCCGTATTTCTTTTTTTGATTTAAAGAAAGTAACAAGGTGGTAGCTAAGATCCCTGTTGATACGACTCAAAAAAGTTTGTGAAGTGATAAGCTTGGTTTTTACTGGCAATAAACCCATATTGATTGGAGCAGGCTGTCCTTCAAAATCAAAAATTGAGTAATTATAAAATTGATATCCAGTGTTTTTAAAGAATTGTATCAGTTTACTTTCTTTAATGACCTGGTAGCTGTAGGCAAGGTCATTTTTTTGCCTATAAGAATTTTCAAGATTAAGATAATCCATATTTAAAATGGATGCCATAGAAAATGGCGTATAATTATAATTACTTGTACTTTCAGGAATTGTATAAAAATTTCTTGCTACTAATTGATTTAAAAAAGGAGTATTATTAAATTGAAACAAATCGCTTAATTCTGTTTGGCCTGCATACTCATCCGCTATAATAAGGTACACATCCGGCTTCGGGCAGTTTTCACAAGAAGTAAGACTGCCAGGCAGTTTTGACACTTTATTATGATCAGCAATAATTTTAATACAAAACTGTACTGCATCAAGTGTTACTAAAAGTAGAAAGAGCATATTCAGGTAAAGATTAACTTTAGTTAAACTTGCTATATTTTTTTTAATAACAATGAATAGAAATAGTAAAACAATAAGTGAGAATGGCAATATAAAAATATATTTAGTAAGAAAACTATCAGGAATAATTTTTTTTAGCGTATCATGAACAGTTCCAAAAAATAAGTGGTATGACAGGAGGATGAAAGCAAATAAAGCAGCTTTTGTAAAATTTCTAAACACTAATTTAAAAATCAGTAAGAGTAGAATTATACTGCCAATATAATATGCTGTAAGTATGACTGCATCTTGAAAAGGCACAAGATTGTAATTTTCAGTATATCCATGCAATACAAAGAATACAGGGAGTAAGTAGAGAAATACAGGATATTTTGTAATAAAGTTTTTCAAATTAATACATTATTTTTTTTTATTTCTTCAGATATGTACATTAGTTTCTTGGGAAGATCATTTGTTGCCCAAAGTTTGATTCAAAGTAATTCGAAAAAGTAGAGTGATGTTTTTAATTTTTTAAGAAGAAATGCAAACTTTCTGATTATAAACTTTTTTCTCCTAAGATTCAATTTATTCAATTTTTAAATTTGTACTTATTGTTGAATCATCTTTTAAAATTGACAAATGCTGATGAAATTCTACATTAAACAAAGCTCGGAATAAATTAACTGTTGACATGCCTTTGTAAAATTGATTATAATTACTATCGCCTAAATTTAATGCAATTAAATTATTGAATTGCATGGAAGTGTTTTTTTCATCAATGAAATGCCTAAAGCCATGATCGCTAAACAATATAATGATAGGTGGGGTTAGAGAGTTACTTTGGATGTTATCTATTAAGTTAAGTAGTACTTTATTTGAGTAAATTAGGTATTCGAGATATTGTTTCTTATTTGTGGGTATTTGAGCAGTTATTATTTCTGATCCCAGTTTATTGCCATTACTGTCTGTATAATATGGAAAATGAGGGAGATTTAAATGGGTGAAAACGAATTTTGGAGTTTTACTTTTTTGTTTTGAAATATCTATCGTAGTTTTTATTTTCTCGTTGTTGTAGTCAAATTTCTTGTACAATTGTTTTCTTACAAAATAATTAAGCTTTAGTGTTGTTATTAGATGATAACCTAAATCATGGGCTACCCGGTTTAACAAAGTTTGAGAATTTATTAATTCTTCTTCTGCAGGCAAGAATACATCAGGATACTTAGTATGGTTTTCATACATATCAAATGATGAAAGATTAGAAATTGTATACCCTAGAGATTTCAGCAATAAAACAACATTATTATTATATATAATATTACTTGCAGAAACAACATATTTTGAAGGCTGTGAAGGATCTTTTACAGCAATAAAGTCCATGTTTAGAGTAGATGCAACTGAATATACTGTTAGGTTGTAATTACTGTGACTACTGTCAATAGTATGGAAACCTCTTTTTTTAAGCTGTTCCAAAAAAGGGTCATTATTGAAAGAGAAGATTTTATTTAATTCAGTTTTTCCAGCATATTCATCGGCCAATATCAGGTATATATCTTTTTTATTACAACTGTCACATATATTTAATTCTTTCAAATAAGCCCTTTCGGGTATATTCTTTGCTTTCAATATCTTAAGCATAAGATGAGAGCTATCTGTAATTATTAAAACAAAAAAAAGAATATTAAGGTAAAAAAATGTTTTTTGAAATTGCAGCTTTCTTTTTTTTAATATAATTAAATAGATAATTGTGAAAATCAATAATGAGGGAAGAAGAAAACTATATTTAGTGAAGAATGCGTCAGCAAAATTTTTTTTTAAAAAATCATGAAAAGATCCAAAGAAAAAATTTATAGCCATCAATGAAAAAGATGCTAGGTATGCATTTATTTTGTTTTTGTAAATCCATAGAAATAGAAAGAATAAAAGTAAAGTTGATGCCAAATATTTACTTAATAATAATAGGGCATTTGAAACTGACACCGCATTATAGTTTTCGTTAAATCCATGTAATACAAAAAAAACAGGCAATAATAAAAGGAATGCCGGTTTTGATTTTAAAGTATTTAGCAGTCTTTTATTCATCTTTTGCCATTAAATAAAGAACTCTTCCAGAACTACCTATTTCTTGCTTTTTAACAATATTAAAGAATACGCAGAATTCTTTTTCAAACTTTTCAGCGGAATAATTGGTATAGATATCGGGTTTGTCTTTTAGCATTTGCTGTATTTTTTCATCTGCTTTAGGTACAAACTCAATAATGAGGTATTTCTTAGTGTATTTGCAAAACTGATTAGCTATTGAAGCAAACGGAATGTTTTTGCCAATGACAAGGTGATGAATTATAGCCAATGCAAATACCATATCTGTGTTAACCCTTTCTTGAAATGTTTTTCTTTCAGTATTATTTAATCCGATTGCAGGCGAGGGGTTGGAAAAGTCAATAATTAAGGGAAGTATATTTTGTTTCTCTAGAGCTTTTATATTTTTATAAAGGTTGTTTATGCATAAAGGGTCAGCATCAGCAGCTATGGCGAAAATATTTTTAGCGGCTAAAACTTCTGAAAATATACCGTCATTTGCTCCAGTGTCAATAGCATCTTTAATATCAGACAATTCGCTTACCCATGAACTTATTAGCTCCTTTTTTCGCTCTACATAGTCATTACGTTGCGATGCTTCTTCATAATAGGCAGACCAGGTTGTTGGCTTTGAAGGGGACTTTAGTTTTTTAATTAATGTTTCAAGGCTAAGCAAAAGGTTGAGCATTTTCTTTTTACTAAAAGAGACTTTTTGATTTGCTTTTGCAGATTTGCCTGCATACGAAGCCTGAAGATGTACATGCAGATATGTATGAAAAGAAAATTTTGATTTCCATGGCAGTAAAGATTGAGTAACAGCTAATGGTATGCCTTCAGGATAAGCCAATAATAGCGAATGCAAAGATATTTTGGTATGATGCATTAATAAAAGTGGCGATAAAAAGCATTCACAAAACTGCCGGTAAGCTATCCAGGGCAATTCTTCATTATACCTTTCAAAGGAAAGGCTGTCAATAAAAACCAACTTACCATTATGCCACTGAATATTAAATGGTGTTGCATCTTTTAAGATCATTCCGGATGCTATGCTCTTCTGTGCTATTGAAAGTGTTAGAAGAGCCGCATCTTTGAGCATGTCAAAACTCCACTCATAAGGATATGAAATAAATCTTATCTGTTCCGGGAGTAAGGTGGTATACCAGTTACTATCTCCGGTAAAATTTTCTTTAATTTCTTGATGTGGAATTAATAGATCCGCATCCGCAAGCTTTTTATAACAACCGCTGCTAATAAAGAAATCAAAATGATCTTTAAAGTCCTTGTTAACTTGCCTGTATACTAAATAATCTTTTTGAAAGACAAATCCCGAAGGATCTCTAAATGAAGAGGGATCTTTTTGGATAAAAGAAGGCATTAAGATGGAATGTTGTCGTCTTCATTCTTCCGACGGCGGCTAAAAAATGATTTGATATAATTCTTTATATTTTTAAAATAAAAAGCTACACCTAATGCACCGGCAATTATCGCCTGCAATAAATAGCTGCCACTTCCCGGATCTATGTATAATAAATAATTCATTACAGATAACTGAGATTTGTTTTAGGAGACAAAGTTAGCAATGTTTCATACATAAGCTTAATAGTATTTTCAATATCATCTTTATGTATCATTTCAACAGTTGTATGCATATAACGAAGCGGAATTGAAATTAAAACCGAAGGACAACCATCATTTGAGTACGCAAATGAATCGGTATCAGTGCCTGTACTTCTGCTCAATGCTCTCCATTGTACCGGAATTTTTCTATCAGCCGCTACTTTTTCTACATGTGCCAGCAATTTATTATGAACTGCCGGAGCATATGCCAGTGATGGTCCTTTGCCGGTACTTATATCTCCTTCAATATGTTTATTGATCATAGGGGTTGTTGTGTCATGAGTTACATCTGTAATGATTGCCATATTTGGTTTTATTCTCCGGGAAATCATTTCTGCACCACGAAGACCAATTTCTTCCTGCACGGCATTCACTATATATAACCCATAAGGCAATTTCTTTTTATTCTCTTTCAATAATCTGGCCACTTCAGCAATCATAAATCCGCCGACACGGTTATCAAATGCCCGACCGATATAATTACCATTGGCCAGTTCATCAAATCCATCCTGATAGGTTACCACGGCACCGATATGAATGCCCATCGCTTCCAGTTCTTTCTTATTTCTTGCTCCGCAATCCAACCATAAGTTTTCAGTCTTGGGTTGTTTTTCTTTCTCATCAGCTCCGCCTCTTCTCGTATGAATGGCTGGCCAACCAAAAACAGCTTTTATCGGTCCTTTTTTACCATGAATAAATACTCTTGATGAAGGCGCAGTCTGGTAATCAGTACCGCCATTTCTTGTTACATACATCAAGCCTTCAGCAGTAATGTAATTTACAAACCAGCTTATCTCATCTGCATGTGCTTCTATAACCACTTTGAAAGGATGATCAGGGTTGATAACACCAACAGCCGTTCCATAAGGATCTAGATAATGTGTATCAACATAAGGTTTCAGGTATTCAATCCAAAGCTTTTGACCCCAGGTTTCAAACCCCACAGGCGAAGCATTGTTGATATAACTTTTAAAAAACTCAAGCGAATTATTTGTAATGATTGACTTTTTAGCTTTTGCAGATTTTGCCATATTTCTTGATTAGGTTGCAAAAATAATTAAATGCCGGCGATAAGCATGAGCAAAGATGAAAAGGCCATCAAGCCATCTAAAACAAAATAATAGAGTATATCCGTGAAGTGTTTTTTTGAATAATTGAATAAGGCGGCAACAATGGCTCCAGGTAATAACAAAACGGCTATTTGTAAATTTGAGATTCCATATCCAGCCAATAAAACTGTCGAAACGGTAAAAAATGAAATTATTAAGTAGAATAGCAGGCTGATATTTTTCTCACTCAAAAAACTGATCAGGCTTCGTATCTCTGAAATGTTATCATCTTCCCGGTCACGGTAGTCAAAAAGCATACAAATGGCATAAATAAGAAAAAAACGATGACCAATAAAAAAATAGAACTCATTTTGCCAGGGTTGTTCAGCAATTTCTATGGGAAGAATAGTGGTAACAAACATCCACACCATTGCCAGAAATAATGTTTTACCCACAGCAATCTTTCGTAATGCCTTGAATGAGCGATGAGGAATTTTTGGAGCAGTATATAAGAATGTGATAAGAGCTGAAATTAATAGCCAATGCCAATAATTTAATAAGTAGAAAAAGAAGATGCCGGTGCCAATTATGCCGATGATGAATAAAACAAGATGTAAGGGTTTGTTTTGTTGCACCCATTCAATTCTTGGAGACAGAATTGCAGATTCACTTGTAAGATACCAGTGAAAACTATAACTCGTAATGGTAGAAAAGAAAACGAAGAAAAGAAAATAATTATTAGAATGATCATTCAGCAGCAAATGATTGGTTTGCCAAACCATTACCACTGCACACCCTGCAATAAATAAATTACTGTTTATGAAAAATGTAAATAATTTTTTACCCACCCGGTAAAGTTACTACCTGATTACGATGATTTGCTGAGACTGTATCGTATCGCTGGTATTTCCAGCATTATCTCGTACTGCAAATTTTAGGATCAATGTATCTCTTTCCTTTGTAACAGGATTTGATCCGGGTATATTTGGAGGATTCAACGCTGATAAGATGGTCTGATAATCCAGTGTAGCCTGTATTTCCGTTGTGCTATTATTAGGGAATACTGGAAATTTATAGCGAATGGTATCACGGACTGTCGCAACAACTCTTATGTTCTTCCTGTTTTTTATAATAATAAGCGAATCCTGCACATCGCCTTCTTTGTCAAAAGCTTTTAGATTTACAATCAAAGTGCCGTTAAAAGGAACTGTTGTAGTATTAATAGACTTGATCTCCAATGTTGGTTTGGTCAGAAACTTATCTTTGTTGCAGGCAACCGCCACAATAAGTATAATTGAAAGTATAAACAGGAATCGTTTCATCGGGAATAGTTGAGTAACAAATTTACTGTTTTTAATAATATAAATGACCATGCAGAATCAATGGAATCATAAAGTTTTTAATGTAGAAAAAGAGGGGTTTGAGACGCTGACACTTGAAATATTCCGTTTTCAGTATCAAAATAACCCTGTTTATAAGGCATATGTTGATGCTTTGTTGCCTGATATTACCAGCATTGATGCCATCAATAAAATACCTTTTCTGCCTGTCAGGTTTTTTAAGTCGCAGAAAGTTGCGACTACCAATATTGAACCCGAAACTGTTTTTGAAAGCAGTGGTACTACTGGTTCTGTCAACAGCAAGCATTTTGTCAAAGACCTGTCGTTGTATGAAGAAAGTTTTGTGAAAGGATTTGAACTGTTTTACGGTTCTATAAAAGATTATTGCATTTTAGGTTTGTTGCCTTCTTACCTGGAAAGAAATAATTCTTCGCTGGTGTATATGGTGAATGAATTGATTAAGCAAACCGACAATTCGCAAAGTGGTTTTTACCTTGACGAATATGAAAAGCTTGCTTCAGTACTTATTGAACTGGAGAAAAAGCAACAAAAAACTTTATTGATTGGCGTCACTTTTGCTTTGCTGGATTTTGCAGAACAGTTTCCAATGCCGTTGCAATACACTACTATTTTAGAAACAGGTGGCATGAAAGGAAGACGGAAAGAAATGATACGAGAAGAATTACATGCTATTTTGCAAAATGCGTTTAATATTTCATCAGTACATTCAGAATATGGAATGACGGAATTGTTATCGCAAGCTTATTCCAAAGGCGATGGCATTTTCAATACGCCTTCATGGATGAATATTCTGGTTAGAGATGAAGAAGATCCTTTGCTTGTAAAACGAACAGGTTCTGGTATTATAAATATCATTGACCTGGCAAATATTTATTCCTGTTCCTTTATTGCTACAGATGATGCAGGAAAAATTTATGACGACAGTAGTTTTGAAGTCTTGGGCAGAGTAGATGGAAGCGATTTGAGAGGCTGTAGTTTATTGACGGTTTAATATCCAAAATAATAGAAAGTATCTTTAATCACAAATAGTTCTTATGAGAAAATTAAGTGCATCAATGTTTATTGTAGGATTCTTCCTGCTTAGTGCTTGTAATTCTACTCAAAAAAGTGCAGGTGTAAAAGATGATGGAAAAATTGGTTTTACAATAGTTCAGATTAATGATGTGTACGAGATTGCCCCATTGGATGGTGGTAAATCAGGTGGTATGGCTAGAGTAGCAACAGTTAAAAAAGATTATTTGAAAGAAAACCCGAATACGTATCTGGTGATAGCAGGTGATTTTTTAAGTCCTTCTGTTTACAATAGCCTCAAATATGATGGTGCAAGAATAAGAGGAAGGCAAATGGTAGATGTAATGAATGTTGCCGGAGTAGATCTGGCGGTTTTTGGGAACCATGAATTTGATATTGCGGAATCTGATGTGCAAAGCCGTATCAATGAATCTAATTTTAAATGGATATCTACGAATACGTTTCATAAAACAGCTAAAGTTGTTTCTCCGTTTGTAAAACAGACGAAGGAAGGTGATGTGCCTTTTCCTGAATCTTATATAATGGATTTAAAAGATGCAGATGGTACAACTGCTAAAATCGGCTATATTGGATTGACACTGCCTTTTAATAAAGCTTATTATGTAAGCTATACAGATGTCTTTGCCTCTGCTCAGAAAAAATATGATGAATTAAAAGGCCAATGCGATGCGGTGATTGCAATAACACACCAAACGATGGACGATGATATTAAATTGGCAAAAAAAATTCCTGGATTAACACTGATCATTGGCGGCCATGAACATGAAAGACATTATGCAAAAATTGGCAATGTATATATAACCAAAGCAGATGCTAACGCAAAGTCAGCCTTTATTTTAAAATTAAATATTAATAAAAAGAACCAGCAGGTGAGTGTTGGGGCAAAAATTATTGATATTAATGAAAGCACTGCATTTGATGCTGCTACTGATGTGGTTGTAAAAAAATGGACTGATATTGGAAATGCAAACTATGCTTCACTTGGTTTTGATGCAACAAAAGTGTGTATGACAAAAGGTGAGCCATTGGATGGGAGAGAGGCTTATATCCGCACAACAAAAACAAATTTTACAAAACTGATTGTTGCTGCCATTGAGAAAGCTTCTCCAACGGCAGATATGGCTATCATGAATTCTGGAGCAATAAGATTAGATGATATTTTGCAAATGCCCGTAACACAATATGACATTATCCGTAGTCTTCCTTTCGGAGGTTCGATTATGGAAGTAGATATGAAAGGCAGTTTGTTGGTAAAAATATTGGAAGCCGGTAAAAAGAATTGGGGAAGCGGAGGGTTTCTTCATTATTCTTCATGGGTAACAAAAGATAGTGCAACCAACAACTGGTCATTTAAAAATACTCCTGTCGATATAAACAAAGTGTACAAAGTGGCTATTTCAGATTTTTTGATGACCGGAGGAGAAGCTAATCTTGACTTTCTTACAAAGGATAATCCAGATATTGTAAAAGTGTACCCAGTGTTTACAGACTTAAAAGATGCAAGATCTGATATAAGAAGAGCAATTGTTAACTATATGGAAGAAATAAAGTAGCGATAAGAAGTTTCTCTATTTTCAACTACAAATAATTTTCATTATGCAAAAATCTAAATGGTCGCTATCTTTTTTAATGGTATTGGTAATTTGTTTTTGTATTCAGCTATTGCCCGCAACAGCTCAGCAGGCTACCAATAACCTTTACCTGCAAACAAGTGAGATGGCAGATGCCATGATACAATATGATGCAGATAAATCCAGTGTAATACGGTATTTTTCAACTGGCGGCAATCAGGCCGAGGGAAGGATGCGTCAGGTAAATAATTATAATTCACCTGAAAGAAGGCAACGCTTATTGCAATTGATAGATGAATATCATGCTACAATAAAGAAGCTCTCTTTTGAAAAAATGAATGTGAATGGCAAGGTCGATTATATACTTTTTAAAAGAAATCTTGAAAGCGAAAAATATCAATTACACGAAGAACAAAAAATTTATGACCAGGCAGCAAAATATTTGCCTTTTTCTGACAGGATATATTCCTTGCAAAAGCCCCGTAGAAGAGGGATTGCAGTTGATGGAGAAAAAGTGGCAAAAGAATTAAATGATATTAATAAAGAAATAAGCAAGGAGATTGTTGATCTTAAAAAAAAGGATAGCCTGGAAACGAAACAGGCAAATCTTGCTTCGGATGCCGCCAAAGGATTACAAGGAATATTAAAAGACTACTTTAATTTTTATAATGGATACGATCCATTGTTTAGTTGGTGGGTGCCAAAAACATATACGGAAACGGATAGTCTATTAAATCTGTTTGCAACTTCAATAAAGAAAAAAGGGAAAATAAATACATTGCAAAAAGATGATGGAAGCGGTATCATTGGCAATCCGATTGGAAGTGTAGAATTGGTTCGCCAGTTAAAATATGAGTTTATCGCTTACAGCCCGGAAGACTTGGTAGATATTGCCAATAAAGAATTTGCCTGGTGCGATGCGGAGTTATTAAAGGCTTCCCGTGAAATGGGTTTTGGAAATAACTGGAAGGCGGCTCAGGAAAAAGTAAAACAATCCTATGTACCTCCGGGAAAACAACCGGAAGCTATGTATGAACTGTATAAACAATCAGTTGATTTTTTAAAAAAGAATGATCTGTTAACGCTACCGGCTTTATCAGAAGAGGATTGGAGTATGTACATGATGTCGGCAGAGCGGCAACTTGTTAGTCCTTTTTTCTTAGGTGGTGAGTCGTTGATTATTTCTTATCCAACCAATACGATGACCTATGAAGAAAAGATGATGAGTATGAGAGGAAATAATCCTGCTTTTTCCAGGGCAACGGTACATCATGAATTGCTGGCCGGTCACCACTTGCAGGGTTATATGAATAACCGCCATAAAACCTATCGGAACTTTGGCACACCATTTTGGATAGAAGGTAACTCTTTGTACTGGGAATTATTACTATGGGATATGAAGTTTCCACGTACTCCTGAAGAAAAAATTGGAATGCTGTTCTGGCGAATGCATCGTTGTGCAAGAATTATTTTTTCATTGAATTATCATTTAGGAAAATGGACACCGCAGCAGTGCATCGATTTTCTGGTGGATCGTGTAGGTCATGAAAGAGCAAATGCAGAAGGTGAAGTCCGTCGTTCATTTATCGGTGGCTATGGCCCATTGTACCAAATCGCTTATATGATTGGCGGATTACAATTTATGGAATTAAAAAGAGAACTGGTGGACACAAAGAAAATGACCTACAAGCAATACCACGATGCTATTTTGCAGGAGAATAATTTGCCAATTGAAATGTTGAGAGCAATTCTTACCAATCAAACACTGAGCAGAGATTATAAAACGGAGTGGAAATTTTATAAGAAGTAAAAAAACTATTGAAAAGTTTAACAGCGAGCAGGGCTTTATGACTCGTCCTGAAAAAAGTTGAGAAAATATTCATCGCCCCCTCCATATTGCCAATCACATGTAAGCCGCCGTTTTATTGTCCTAAAGTTTGATTGATAACTGCAATTGTCCACCGAAACCAAGTTCAACAATTTTTTGCAATGTCGAAATGCGAACGTCTTTAATGTTGTTTTCAACTTTTGAGATGTAAGCTTTATTAGTCCCACATTTTTCAGCAAGTTGCTCTTGTGTCATACCTTTTTCAAGCCTTGCTTCATGTATCATTGCTCCCAATTTAAAAGTTTCGTACCCCTTGTCGAATTTTTCTCTTTTAGAAGTTCCTTTCTTTCCGTATTGTTCTTCAATCAAAAGGGTTAGTGTCTTTGTATTACTTTTTGTTTTCATAATATTCCTCCTTTATTTTTAAAGCTTTCGCTATTTCTTGTTTAGGTGTTTTCTGTGTCTTCTTCTGAAATCCATTTGCTAAAACAACTATTTTCCCTTCATCAAAGAAGCAGAAAATTCTAAAAATGTCACTCGCAAGTTGAATGCGAATTTCATAAAGTCCGTCTGTGCTTTCTAAATGTTTTAGGTAAGTGTCCGGCACCTGTTGAACCTCTTCAATGAGTAAAAATGTCCAAAAGATCTTTTCTCTAACCTTTTGTCGCTGCTTCTTTATAAAATCTTCGAAGTAATCCTTGTAGGTTATTATTGTTCTATATTTTTTGGATGTACTCACTTTGCAAATATACAAAAGTAGTCCGATAGGGCAACTTTATTTTTTGTCAAATCTCTTCGCCGCTGTAGGAACTGCTGTCGCTTAGCCTGTCCCGACTTTTCGGGAGCTTGCCGGCCAGGGTGCCGGCTAATAAAAAATATGATCCAGATAGCTATCAGCAGGAAACGAGATTCATTAGCTATTATATTATATACAAAAAGTGTAGCATTTCAAAAGCTGGATTATACACATCACAATCCTACTACCGAAAGCGGTAACCCTGCATCAGATCCTTGCCAGTATTATTATTCTTCTGCGAAGTTTTATAAAACTGGCGAAAACAAATTTGGATTTCTAAAAGACCTTAGGCAAAAATTTTAAATGGAACTGAATGGTTCGTGGAGGACAAGAATCACTGCGGAGGGGTAAGCATTTGGGTGGTAGCGTATCTCTACCTTTACGCATTGCCAGCCTGGAAACTTAATTATTGCCGGTTTATCATTCGGTACCGATACGCAGCGCTGCCTGGCTAAGCCGCATATCTGCCGGGCTCGGAATTACTGGCCAGAGGATATAGCTTTCCAAAAGGTGTCATCTCTTCTGAGCATTCTTCTGTGGCTTTTTATGAAAATGGTATTGACAAATCTAATATGCTGACTCACTATGTGGGAAAGTAAATCTTTGTACTTGTGCAAATGCCGCTGGTGAAAACACCAAGGCGGCGACTTTGTGACTAGGGCTGCGAAGCCGGAACACCAACAGCGGAGAAGAGGAGCACCAGCAGCCGAGAACTTACCTACGGTGGCAAAAGGGAATCCATAAATCCATCAAAATAAGATCTGGCTCTATTGTATTTTACATCGCTCAAAATATCTTCACATCGTGATAATGTTTCTACCGCCAATCCGGATTTACTTAATATGGCTTTGCATAAAAGTAAAATTTCTTCATCATCATCATCATAAATAATAATCTTCTTTTTCATATTAATCATGCTATGAAATAAAATATATCTGAATAGTTATACCGGAAGCGAAAAATAAAATATACTACCTTTTCCTGGTTCACTTTCTGCCCACATTTTCCCTTCGTGCCTTTCTATAATATTGCAAGAAATATACAACCCGAT
>JBDSUW010000130.1:0-18785 GCA_039927535.1 Chitinophagaceae bacterium
GCCGTCAGACCGCATGGAAGCCTCGTCTGACGGCTTTTTGCCGTCTGACGAGTAATAAACGCCTCCAATTTCCCTTAAGCCATAGACAAACCTTTATCGGTTATAAAAACCTATAAACCATTTCCTCACTACAAACTAAACCAATAAAATGACCGCAACAAAAGGATATGCCGCTTACAGCCCAACGACCGCCCTGGCGCCGTTTGATTTTAACAGAAGAGCCGTCGCTCCGCATGACGTACAAATAGAAATCCTCTACTGCGGCGTCTGCCACTCCGATCTGCACCAGGCGCGCAACGAGTGGAACGGCACGACTTATCCGATCGTGCCCGGTCACGAGATCGTCGGGCGAGTAACCAAAGTGGGTGCGCAGGTCAAGAAATTCAAAGCCGGAGATCTGGCCGGCGTAGGGGTGCTCGTCGATTCCTGCCGGGACTGCGACAATTGCCGGAAAGGGCTGGAACAATATTGCCGCCTTGGTTCCACCGATACCTATAATGCGCCGGACAAAAAATACGGCGGGGTAACCTACGGGGGATATTCGCAGCAGATCGTCACGGACGAACGCTTCGTGCTCCAAATAAGTGACCGGCTGCCCTTGGCGGGCGTGGCGCCCCTGCTTTGTGCGGGTATTACCACCTATTCGCCGCTACGCCACTGGAAAGTGGGTAAGGGAACAAGAGTTGGTGTGCTTGGCCTTGGCGGTTTAGGACATATGGGTGTAAAAATAGCTGTGGCTATGGGTGCAGAAGTAACCATGCTTAGCCACACTGCTGCTAAAGAAGCTGATGCGAAAAGATTAGGAGCCCATCAGTTTGTATTGACAAGTGATGCAGAACAAGTGAAAAAAGTAACGGGCTATTTTGATTTTATACTGGACACGGTTTCAGCAGACCATGATTATAATTTTTATCTTGGTTTGTTGAGAACAAGTGGCACCATGGTTTGTGTAGGATTGCCTTCTACACCGGCACAAATTCCTGCTTTCAACCTTGTGTTTGGAAGAAAAAGTATTGCTGGCTCATTAATCGGTGGTATTGCTGAAACGCAGGAGATGCTTGATTTTTGTGCCGAACATAATATTGTAAGCGATATTGAACTAATAGCAATGAAAGATATTAATACGGCATATGAGCGTTTAGAAAATAGTGACGTTAAGTATAGGTTTGTGATTGATATGGCTACGTTGTAGTTTACAAAAAAATTTTTATATAAATAAAAAGAGGACGGCCTGTTGGACTGTCCTCTTTCTTTATCTCCCAAATCGATAATAATATTGTAACTCATTTTCCTTTTCGGCTAGCAAATCGGGAATTATTTTCATGCCTTGTGCAGAAAAAGTAATTCCATTACCTCCAAAGCCAAGAACAAAAAAACAATTTTTGTATTCAGGAGATGGCCCAATATAAGGCAGGCCATCTTTTGTAGTTCCAAATACCCCACCCCAACTTATATCTTCAATAAAATTTACTCCTGGCATTATTTTTTTTAATTTTCTCTGTAGTGTTAATGATTTTTTCTCTTTAATTTTTTGCTGCATTATTGAGTCATTAAATTTATCATCTTCTCCACCTACAAGAATTCTGTCATCATCTGTTGTGCGGAGATAGAGGTAAGGGTCATTAGTATCCCACACTAATGTTTTTTTAAGTTTTTTTGGAATGGCTACATGTTGTTCGCTTACTGTAGCGTAAGTATAAATTAAGTTTGCAATTTTTTCTTTCAGAAGATTAGTACTTTCAAAACCATTGCAAAAGATGATCTTATTGCAGCTAATAATACAACCGGCTTCGGTAATAATTTTGGGTTTTTTACCTGTTGTATCAAATTTTTTAATTTCTGTTTGATCATAGACCTGCATTCCTTTTTTTACATTGCTGGCAATAAGTTCGTGTGCAAGTTTGTAGGCATCCACACTTGCAGCGGTGTTACTTAATATACCTCCGTGACAGATAATGCCATATTCTTTTTTTATTTGCGGGCCGGTGAGCCAGGCAACACCGAGTTTATGTTTTTTTCGTGACTCAAATTCTTTATACAATTTTACCGACGCTTTTTTATTATGTGCGATGTACAAACTTTTTTTCATTTCAAACCCACAATCAATTCCGGTTTCTTCTATCAATTTTTTTAGATCTTTTACTGCGGCAATACCTGCTTTATAACAGGCTGCAGCTCCTTTTTCTCCAATTTTATCAGAAAGGTCAATCAGCTTTTCATCAATTTCATATTGTAACATACTGGTGGTGGCACTGGTGCTGCCCTGGCCAATATCCCGCCGGTCTATTAGTGTTATTTTATACCCAGCCTTCACCAGAGCATGGCTGATCAACGCACCGGTTATGCCACCTCCAACAACTACGATATCTGCCTCTACATTCTTTTGCAACATCGGGTAGGTATTCAGTAACCCGTTTTTTAGCAGCCAGAAAGATTCAAATGTTCTTAAACGCATAGTAATAAATGAGGTTTTTTATACTTGTACAAAATATAGGACAATAGCAAAGATTCTATTACTTAAATTATATGATATTATCAATGGCAAAAAAGTAGCTGTCCACTCTCCTACTTCCCGAACTAAGTTACCAAAACACAAGTTGAATAGTTTATGTATGCCAAATCTCAATATTTTTATTGATTTCCGTAAACTTCCAGCATTTTTTTTAAATCAGTCAGCGTATTTATTTCATCTGCTTTTTTATCGTGTCGCCAACGCTTCATTCTTGGAAACCGAAGCGCAACGCCACTTTTATGCCGTTTGCTGACAGCAATTCCTTCAAAAGCAATTTCAAAAACAAGCTCTGGTTTTACAGTACGTACCGGACCAAACTTTTCTATAGCATTACGTTTTACAAATACATCAACTTGGGCAAATTCCTTATCTGTAAGACCACTATAAGCCTTGGTAAAAGGCACTAATTTTTCTCCATCTCTTACTGCAAATGTGTAGTCTGTATATAAATTACTTCTGCGGCCACTTCCTTTTTGTGCATAGATCATTACAGCATCAATGGTTAATGGTTCAATTTTCCATTTCCACCAATCACCTCTTTTACGGCCGGTTTGATAAATGCTTGTTTTTCTTTTAAGCATAAAGCCCTCGGCATAATGTTCCCGGCTTTGCTGTCTCAACTTTGCCAGTTCATCCCAATTATTACAATGAATGATTGGCGACAATTGCAATTTATCGGTGTGGGCCAGTTGCACAATTTCTTCTAATTTTTGTCTTCTTTGTTGCAGTGGAATATTTCTGTAATCTTCACCCTCGTATTCTAAAATATCATACACAAAAAAACTAACCGGAGCTTGTTCTAATATTTTCTTGCTGATATTTTTTCTACCGATGCGGGTTTGCATTAATGCAAAGGGTAATGGCTTGCTGCCGTCTGCTACAATAATTTCGCCATCGAGTACCGTTCCATCTGGTAGTGCCTCTTTTAAAAAATTGTATTCTGGAAATTTATCTGTCATTAATTCCTCTCCGCGGCTCCACACAAAAAAATCATTGTTACGTTTTATAATTTGGCCACGGATACCGTCCCATTTCCATTCCACTTGCCAATCGTCAATATTCCCTAAAGTTTCTACTTCATCTTCCAGCGGATAAGCAAGATAAAACGGATAGGGTTTCGAACTGTCAGCCAAATTATTTTCATCGCTTAACAGATCTTCAAAAGAAATAGTAGCAGGATTCCAGTTGCCACTGATGCGATGTGCAATAACAGATGGTGCTGCTCCTGAAATATTAGCTAATGCTTTTACCATAAGCTGTTGCGAAACGCCAATACGAAAAGAGCCACTCAATAATTTATTAAACACAAATTTTTCTGTGGTAGTTTTTAAATGTGCCCAGCATTGTAACATAAACTGCTTCTTATCTACTTCCGCAGCTTTATCCAGCGAAATAAAATGTTCAATATAATAATGCAATGGATATTCCAAGGATTCTTCGGCAGGAGTGTTAGTTGCCTGCACCAGTAAGGCGATGGTTTCTGATAGATCGCCTGCTGTGTGATAACATTCATTCAACAACCATAATGGAATATTGCAAAATTCTGCACACCAGGTTTTTAAAAGAGTAGATGATATAGTACGTTTAGGTCTGCGGCCACTGAATAATGCAATCACCCAAACTTTATCTTTATCATTGGCGACAGAAAAATAATATTCCAGCGCAGCTAACTTTTCATTGGTCTTGGTGGTAGTGCTTAAAGCATCTACCAAATTGGCGAATGCTTTCATACCTGATCTGTTTTACCTTCTGTTGAACTATCGTCTTCGTCGTTTCCGTATTGTGTTCTTACCTCATCAGCTTCTATTCCATTTTCATTGAGGTATTTACTAAAAACGGCCTGAAATCCGTGTGTAACAAAAACTTTTTCAGCTCCTGTTGCTTTTACGGAATCTACTAAACCATTCCAGTCGCAATGATCACTCAGCACAAACCCTTTGTCTGCATTACGTCTGCGTTGGTTACCTCTTACCTGCATCCACCCACTGCAAATACCTATGCGGGATGGAGTAAATTTTTTCATCCACGGTGTACCATCGGCAGAAGGAGGCGCAATAACAATTGCATTTTTTAATTCTTGCTTAGTAGTTTCAGGAGTAATTCGTTGTACATTAAGAAACTGATAACCCATTTTATTCATAACCTGTTGCATGTTATAAATAGCACCGTGGGCATACACTGTATCTGTTACATCTTTCAATGCACTTAATACTCGTTGTGCTTTGCCCAAGCTGTAAGCAATCAGTACCGAAGTTTTCTCGTCTTGTTTATTTTGTAAAACCCAGTTTTGTATATCCGAATAAATTTTTTGTTGAGTTTCCCATTTATAAATGGGTAAACCAAAGGTAGATTCTGTAATATAAGTGCGGCACCTTACCGGTTGGTAGGCGCCGCTAATGCCATCATTTTCTGTTTTATAATCACCAGTAAAAACCCAAACATCTCCTTTATATTCCACCCTTACTTGTGAAGAACCAATGATATGACCTGCGGGATGAAGTGAAACTTTTACACCATTTATATAATGAGTTTCCCCCCATTCTGTTGTTTGATACTCACCTTCACCTAAACGCAATTGCAGAATTGGTTTAGTAAGTGTATGACAAAGATATTTTTTACTGCCGCTACGGGCATGATCGCTGTGACCATGTGTAATGATAGCATTGTCAACTGGCTTCCATGGGTCAATATAAAAATTGCCTGCGGAACAAAAGAGTCCTTTATCAGTAAATTGAATTAAAGACGGCATTAATTTTATAACGGGAAATCGAGTATATTGTTCAAAGCGATATAGAAATTTCTACGCTCAATCAATAGCTTTCGTATTTAATTCCGTATCCGCAATACCAGTTAATGTTTCGTCACACTTTTTTTCTTCTTCTAATGTTTTTAATAGAAGCTGAAGACATTCTTTTTCTTCAAGCACTTTTGCAAAAGCTGCCAAAGTCCCATAACTGGCAATTTCATAATGTTCTACCTTTTGAGATGCTAAGATTATTCCTGCATCCCGTACCGAGCCAATCTGTGTTTCTTCCATAATACTTTTTCCTTCGTCAAGCAGCCCTTGCATAGCCACACATTTTTTTGCCTGCGGTTTTTTTTCAATTGCTTTAAAACAAGCTTCCAGTCGGGTAACATGATTTTCTGTTTCTTTTAGGTGACCAGCAATTGCTTTTTTCAATTTTTCAGACGTAGCATTCTTTTGCATTTTAGGTAATGCTTTAGTTAGAGCCTTTTCAGCCCAGTATAAATCTTTCAGACCATCTTCAAACAAATCTTCCAATCCTTTTGCTGCATCTTTCTTTGCAGGAATCTTTACTTGATTGCCAGGTGTTTTCTTTTTCGTTGCCATATTTATATTTTTTATAGTATAAACTTTCCAAACATTGTGCCTTTTAATAGCCCAATGTATTTACGCTTTTCATACCTGTAAATATTAAGATAGAGGAAAAAAATACTTTTACTGTAGAAAATAATCCCTTTTATACAGTTACGGGATTATTGGTTACTAATATTTATAATGAGAAATCTCCGAAAAGCTGAGCAAATCAACCAAAGATTTTTTTATATACCCTACTCAGGAGAATTGCGGATTATCTAAATTGTCCCGGATGATAATTTCTTTTTTACCCATCAGATTTTTGACTTTTGTCAACGTTGCATCTTTATCCCGAACAACGAGTAATAGCTTGCCTTCAAATGTTTGCAATGCCTCCATTAAAACAGTATAAAAACCCTGACTATTAAGTTCCAGGGGGCCTATCTCATCAATCACAAGCCAACTACCTTTTGGTATAGCTTCTCTTATAATTAGTATAGCTTTTTCAAAACTAGTTTTGCTGAAAGTAAATCGTCCGACAGTCAAAGTCTCTTTTTCTTCTTCTGTAGCCTCCATCGGAAATTGTTCTTTGGTATATGCATTCATGAAAACTCTTTTACCGTTTACAACAGGAGTGAGAATGCCGTGTACATCATTTCTTGTGGCTGACCAGTTGAGTAAAGAGGTTGTTTTGCCGGATTGAATTGCGCCGGTGAGTATATATATTTTTTGCCGGGAAGACGGGAAGGCGGGAAGAGGATTATTTAAATCTGTGTTCAATAAATTTACTAAAATAATTTTTGTTGCGGTTTTTATTCTATTCACTCCTTTGAAATGGGTAGTCTGCTTCCAGCTTTGTGCAAGTAATTGTTGTGTGGCTGGCAGCAATTGCAGTACTTCTTTTACTTCTTGTTGCGATCTTGATTTTTCTTTTTGTAACCATTGATGCAGTAATTGTTTTAATAAAGGGCCGATAACAAATATCCAGCTTAATACAATGATGAGTGATCGTACAACTATTTTCAACGCAAGATGAGAAGGTAGCAACGGTTTTCCAATGTTGAAATAGGATTGTATATACAATCCAATCAATATTATCCAAACAATGAACAATCCTATCTTTAATCTCTTTCTTTTTTTAGCAACAACCGGCAGCTTTTTTAATTCATCATTTTTGAATTCAATTTGCAGCTCTTTTTGCCGGGTCCAGCTTTCAATTCGTTTTGGCAAAACAACAGCCCATAAACCAACTAATAATCCTGTGACCAAGTGAAGAAATACATAAGCAGCGCCAATGAATAAGCTATAGTTTTTTGAGACTTTTTGTTTTGTCAATCCATTAATGAAATCATTGATAACTTTCCAGAGATCGTTGCCATAAACGATAGTAAGTACAAGAATTCTTTGTAAGCCTGACTCCAACAACGATAATACAGCCAAGAGGATGCAAGAGAGCTTGTAAAATTTTCTATTGCGGAAAAATAATAGTTCGCCGCATACTCCCTGAAAAAAAACGGCAATGTATGCAGGTGGTGGCGCTTGTGGACTCAGCATCATTTTAAATATGGCAACAATAATGGTTGCTTTGATGATGGCTCCCTTTTGTGGTACATACCAGGCGATGAGACAAATACAAATAACAGCACAGCTTCCTACAAACAAACCGGATACGGGAATTTTTAATCCGTGGATGATGCCACCGAGCATAGCTTCGCATAACACCCAGAGGGTAATAAGCCGGTAATAGATTTGTTTGTTCATTTTATTGCTTCGCAATTTTTTTGGCCACGAAGACACACTAAATAACACGAAAAGATTTGCTATGCAAATTTTTTTGTTTTGTCACAGATTACACAGAAAAACACAGATTTGTTGCTTTACGGTTTTAATAACCACAGAGTTCTTTTGGTAATTAATTATCTGTGTTAATTTGTGTTCATCTGTGGCTAACCTTTTCAGTCATTTATACTAACTTTAAAAGCTAATTATAAAGATAACTTGCTACAATTTATTCTCAACGATAAAACGATTGCTACCGATATGCCAGCCGGAATGACAATGCTGGACTTTATCCGCTATCATCAACACCTGATGGGAACAAAGATCGGTTGCCGTGAAGGTGATTGCGGCGCCTGTACTATTTTGGTTGGTGAAATTGTCGAAGACAAACTGCAGTATGAATCAATGACAAGCTGCCTGATGCCAATAGCCAATGCAAGCGGAAAACATATTGTAACAATAGAAGGCGTTAATTTCCTTGATACATTAAACCCCATACAACAGGCGATGGCAGATGAAGGTGCCACACAATGCGGGTTTTGTACTCCTGGATTTGTTGTTTCACTGGCAGGTTTTTGTTTAAGTGATAAAAGTGAAAATGCAATAGCAGCGGTTGATGGGAATATATGCCGCTGTACCGGTTACAAATCAATTGAAAGGGCTGCGAATAAAATAGCAGCGATTGTAGAAGCGAAAAATGGAAGTGATGCTATTGAATTTGTAACGAAGAATAAAATCCTGCCGGAATATTTTTCTGGAATTAAAGAACGATTGAAACCGTTGCAACGAGAAAAATATGATGAAAACATTTCGCAACAATTAATGCCTGTTGGTGGAGGTACAGATTTGTATGTTCAAAAACATGAGGAAATGGTTTATGCGGATAGCAACTATATCTTTGACCATCCCGAATTGAATAATATAACCAAAGAAGGAAACAAGTGTATTCTTGGTCCTTCGGTAACGGTAAGTGACCTGATGGCCTCTCCGATTATTAATGAAGCGTTTCCTGCTTTTCAGCAATATGCTAAACTGATTTCCTCAACACCGATAAGAAATATGGCAACCATTGCCGGAAATTTTATTAATGCTTCACCTATCGGTGACTTTACTATTTTCTTTTTGGCGTTGGATGCTCAGCTAACATTAAATGATGGAAAAACAAAGAGAGAGTTACCATTAAGAAAATTATACAAGGGATATAAAGACCTTGATAAAAGAAAAGAAGAATATATCGAACAAATTTCATTTGAATTGCCAGATAAGGATTCTTATTTCAATTTTGAAAAAGTAAGTAAACGAACACATCTCGATATTGCCAGTGTAAATATGTCGATTCATTTAAAAATGAATGGGGAAGTGATTGAGCATGCAGGTGTATCGGCTGGTGGTGTGGGACCGGTGCCAATGTTTCTTAAAAAGACTTCAGATTTTTTGCAAGGAAAGAAAGTGAATCAAGAAATAAATGAAGCGGCAATTTCAATTATGCAAAAAGAAATTGTACCCATAAGTGATGCGAGAGGTACAAAGGAATATAAAACATTATTGCTAGGACAACTGATAAAGGCACACTTTATTGGATTGTATCCAGGACCGAATATTAAAAAAGAGTAGCCACAAAATAACACGAAACGACACGAAAGATTTTCACTTCGTGAAATTTTGTGTGATTTCGTGGCAAAAAAAAAGATGAAGAATATAGATTCATATACACATCTAAGAGGCGAGTCGGTTTATTTGGATGATATACCGATGACGAACGGGACACTGTTTGCCGTAGCGTTTGACTCGCCTATGGCGCATGGAAAAATAAAGTCGCTGGAAACGGCTGAAGCAGCGGCGATGCCAGGTGTTGTGCGAATTTTTACTGCTGCGGATATTCCCGGAGAAAACCAGATTGGCGGCATTGTTCCGGATGAAGAATTGTTGGCCAATACGCATGTTCATTTTTGCGGAATGCCAATTGCATTGGTTGTGGCGACAAGTGATGAAGCAGCAAGAGCAGCAGTAAAGAAAATAAAAGTAGAAATTGATCCACTGCCAATTATTACTGATCCGAGAGAAGCAAAAGAAAAAGGAGAGTTGATCATTCCTCCAAGAACATTTCAATTGGGTGATACAACAAGTGCCTGGAAGCAATGCGAATACATTTTTGAAGGACAAGCAGAAACGAACGGTCAAGAACATTTATATATCGAAACACAAGGAGCATACGCTGTGCCACAGGAAAATGGTGCTATCCGTATTTATTCTTCCACACAAGGACCGACAGCGGTGCAACGAACAGCAGCAAGAATTTTGAACTTACCAATGAACCAACTAGAAGTTGATACCACCAGATTGGGTGGTGGCTTTGGTGGTAAAGAAGACCAGGCAACAACATGGGCGGTACTTTGTGCATTGGCAACTTATCATTTAAAAAAGCCCGTAAAATATTCTTTGCATCGCATGGAAGATATGCGGATGACAGGCAAACGACATCCTTATTCTTCTGATTTTAAAATCGGTTTGAGTAAAGAATTAAAAATACTTGCTTACGAAGCAACATTCTATCAGAATGCAGGAGCTGCTGCTGACCTTTCTCCTGCGGTAATGGAAAGAACATTGTTTCATTGCAATAACACTTATTTTATTCCCAATGTAAAAGCAACAGCTTTTTGTTGCCGAACAAATCTTCCACCCAATACTGCCTTTCGTGGATTTGGCGGCCCGCAGGGAATGTTTGTAATAGAATCAGCAATTACCAAAGCAGCGGAATCATTAAATATTCCAGCCAGTGAAATTCAACAAAAAAATCTGTTACAGACCGGTGATGAATTCCCTTATGGACAAATTGCAGTGAGTGAAGCAAATGAATGCTGGAGTAAAGCTGATGAATTATATAATATCAAACAACTACAAGATGAAGTTGATAATTTTAATGCATTTAATAAAAATTATAAAAAAGGATTAGCAATAATGCCGATCTGTTTTGGTATTTCTTTTACAAAAACTATGATGAACCAGGCAAGGTCGCTGGTGCATGTTTATACTGATGGAAGTGTAGGCATCAGTACCGGTGCGGTAGAAATGGGGCAGGGGGTGAATACAAAAATGCTTCAGGTCGCTGCAAAAATATTTTCCATCGATCCTTCAAGGATAAAAATTAATTCAACCAATACATATCGCATCACCAATACATCACCAACTGCTGCCAGTGCTTCAGCTGATTTAAATGGTAAAGCAACAGAGATTGCCTGTAAAGAAATTTTGAGCCGCCTGCAAAAAGTGGCGATGGAAGAATGTTTATTAACTGCCGATATTAGCAATACTGAACTGCCTCCGTTTGAATTAAAAGAAGAATGGATTTATATCCGTGGTAAAAAGACAGAGCTAAGCTGGAATAACCTGGTAATGGCTGCTTATATTAAACGAATCAGTTTGTCTGAACATGCACATTACACTCCGCCGGCAATTCATTTCGATGCAACTAAAGAAAAAGGTCATCCTTTTACCTACCATGTGTATGGCACTTCTATTACAACTGTTACTGTTGATTGCATTCGTGGTATTTATGAAGTGGATGCAGTAAAAGTGGTGCATGATTTTGGAAAAAGTATGAACAGCATGATTGATATGGGTCAATGCGAAGGCGGCATCGTACAAGGTATCGGCTGGATGACAATGGAAGAAATTGTTTACGATAAAGAAGGAAAACTCCGCAGCAATGCATTAAGTACATACAAAGTACCTGATATCTATTCTGTGCCAAAAGAAATAACAATTCATCCCTTGTCAACCCAAAAAGATAACCTGGCTATTTTCCGAAGTAAAGCTGTTGGCGAGCCGCCGCTGATGTACGGTATAGGTGCTTACTTTGCTTTGCGCAATGCAGTAAATGCATTTAATCTGGTAAACAATATTCCTTTTGATGCGCCGATGACACCGGAGAAAGTGTTGATGAGTTTGTACCCCAACCCCCGTCCGACCGAGCCATCCGGGCGGGTCTAAAGGGGAGTTAGAAAACCTCCTATGCAAAAAAACTTACAGATATGGAAACTAATTTATAAAAGTTTATTGGATAAAATTCCAGTAATGCTTTTGTACGTTTTAGAAAGCAAAGGCAGCAGTCCAGGCCGTCAGGGGTTTTTTATGGCGGTCAATGCAAATAACCAGATGGAAGGATCAATCGGTGGTGGAATTATGGAACATAAGTTTGTGGAAATGGCCAAAGAAAGGCTCAAGAAACAAGGAAACAAGGAACAAGAGTTAAGAAAGCAAATTCATGATAAATTGGCTGCCAATAATCAAAGCGGTATGATTTGCTCTGGTGAACAAACAATTTTTTTATACCCGTTGCAAGGCAAAGACTTGAATACTGTTCAAAAAATTATTCGATCACTCGAAGAAAAGAAAAATGGAACGCTGATTATATCTTCAGAAGGCATTCAGTTTTCCGATGCCAGTCCTGAAAAGGATTTTGAATTTAATTTTCAATCAGAAGACGAATGGTTATACAAAGAAAAGACAGGCTATAAAAACAAACTCTTTATCATTGGTGGTGGTCATTGTTCCTTTGCTTTATCAAAGCTAATGCGAACAATGGATTTTTATGTTCGGGTATACGATGACCGGGAAAATCTGAAAACTATGCTTGAAAATGAAAGGGCACATGAAAGGCATTTTGTTAATGATTATTCGTTATTGAATGATAAAATCCCGGCTGGTCCAAATCACTATGTGGTCATTATGACTTTTGGTTATCGCACCGACGATATTGCATTGAAAGCATTATTAAATAAAGAATTTAAATACATTGGTGTGCTGGGCAGCAAAAAGAAAATGGAAAAGCTGTATGAAGATTACAGGAACGAAGGAATTGAAGAATCAATAGTGCAACGAATACATACGCCTATTGGTCTGGATATTAAAAGCCAGACACCGGAGGAGATAGCAGTAAGTATAGCTGCGGAAATTATTAAAGTGAAAAACTACGCTATTGATTAACGTCTTCTAATGACAGAAATCTTTTAAAAATTTCTTTTGTAATTTTTCCTGGATGCCCATCACTAATTTCAATCTCATCAATTTTTATTATTGGTAAAATTCTTTTGGTAGTACTACACATAAAAACTTCTCTTGCTTCATACAGCTCTTCTTTTGAAATATTTCTTTCTTCCAGTTTTATAAAACCTTTTACCAACTCTAGTAGTTTTTTGCGAGTAACGCCTAATAAAATATTGTCAGAAGGTGTAACTAATACATTTTCTTTAGTAACTATAAACAGATTGGCTCTGGGAAATTCCGTTAAAATATTATTCCGGTAATATAAAACATCATCAGCCTTTTTCTCTCTTATTAATGATTGCAGCCAAACAGCCATCATGTAATTGATGTTTTTTACCTGCGGCAAGTCTCTCTGGTATTCATACGTAATGATTGAAATACCTTTTTCAACATCTTCAGCCGATGGTAATGTTTGTGAGTTACAGGTAATTAATAAATTGGGATCAACAGGATTGTAGGCATCGGTAGAGTAGCCGCCGGTTAATATCAATCTGATTCCAGCTTGTGATAAACCTGATTTTTTAATCAGTTCATTAATTATTGCCGTTAATTCTTCTTTTGTTTTTGATATCGGTAATCGCATTGCTTTGGCGGATGCATAAAATCTATCCAGATGATCTTCTATAAAAAGAGGTTTCCCATTTACAGTTCTTAAATAATCAAATGCTGCATAACCTCTCTGAATAGAAAGATCCATTATATTCAGCGAAGCTTCTTTATTTTCTAAAAATTGATTGTTCAAAAAAACTGCCATAGAATTATTTGATGCGATTATATTTTCTAAATATTTCTTTTAGTTTATCGAAAGGTAATACTTCAACCACTCTTCCATTTTTACCTTTCATTGTTTCAGCTGATAATAAGGAATTAATGATGGCTTCTTCCGTTGCTTCAATCGTTGCCATAAATAATGGTGACATAGCCTCGTTGCTCAAAACGTTCTGTACAAGCTTATCGGGAGCATTATGCGGAATTCGTAATGTACTATCCGTAGAAAAAGCAATTATATAATCACCGCTACCATTACTGGCAATGCCACCTGTTTTGGCAAGACCCATAAATGCTCTTTTAGCAAGGCGTTCAAGATTTCTTGCATCGAGAGGTGCATCTGTTGCAACAATTATCATACAACTGCCGTCCGGCGTTTCATTTAATTGATCGCTCAGATAATATTTTTTCAGCTTTTCGCCCACAGGTACACCATCCATATTCAACACACCACCAAAATTGGTTTGCACCAGTACACCAACTGTATATCCACCCAGTTTTTGGGGAAGCACTCTGGAAGAAGTTCCAATGCCACCTTTAAACCCAAAACAAACAGTACCTGTTCCTGCACCAACATTTCCTTCTTCTACCGGACCTGCTTTTGCATTTGTAATTGCTTTTTGTACATCAGCAATTGTTACATGCTGTCCTCTTATATCATTTAAATATCCGTCATTCGTTTCGCCAATAACAGCATTTACAGACTGTGCCGTTTTATTTTCTTTTTGTGAAATGGTATAATCAACTACTGCATTGATAGCTGTTGCCACACTTAATGTGTTGGTCAATACAATTGGTGTTTCAATATTACCTAATTCTTTAACCTGAGAATAGCCAGCCAACTTTCCAAATCCATTACCGATATAAATGGCTGCTGGTACTTTTTGCTGAAATAAATTTCCACTATGTGGCAGAATAGCCGTTACACCAGTTCTTATAGAATCTGCTTTTATAATGGTAGTTTGTCCGACCTTTAATCCGGCAACATCAGTTATTGCATTCAATTTTCCCTTTTGCATTACGCCAATGTTAATATTCAGTTCTTTCCTTTTTTGTGCTGACTGCGACTGAACGGTATGCATGAAAAAAACAGAAATCAGAAAAAGGAAAGATTGTCGCATGCTTTATTTTTTTGTAAGATAATTGAAAAGCTGAAATTATATGAATGGTTTGCCAACCCGGCTTCAAATGATTAACTTGATTAGCTAAAATCATCAAAATGATCTTCGTTTATATTTTTATCGGTCTTATCGTTACTTTATTGATAGTGGCGGCATTTATGCCGAAATCTTATAGCATAGAAAAAAACATTATAATCAAACTACCAGTTACTGATGTAATGACCCGCATAAGCGATCTGAATTATTACAGCCAATGGAATCCGTGGCAGCAAAGTGACCCAACAGTAAAAAACACTATTACTGGTACAGCGGGATCACCCGGACATAAATATGCATGGGAAGGGAAAAAAGTGGGAGTAGGCAGCCTGACCCTGCTAAGTATGGATAATAAACACATTCACTTTGACCTGGAATTTTTAAAACCATGGAAAGCAAAAGCAAAAGATAATTGGTCGTTTGAGCAATGGGGTGATGGCAACGAAGCAAAAGTTGTATGGCAAAACAGTGGCGACCTTCCCTGGCCGATGGCAAGATTGATGGGACCAATGCTTTCCAAAAACCTGAATCACCAGTTTGAACAGGGTTTGAACAATTTGAAGAAGATGTGTGAGGGGGTTAGTTAATCAGTTAATTGGTTAATTAGGATTGATAATTCTAAATGTGTTTAAGGTTGGTAACTGTCTTTTCGTTTATAGTGTTTCCAGTATTTAATGTTGTTGCAGGTTCGAATAACATTACTTCCACTTCTTCTTTTGCATTCGGACGGTGTTCTGTCATTCTGGGAACAATTAAAAACTCTCCTTCATTTATAGTAACCGTTTTATCCCTGAACTCCATATCAAAGCATCCTTTTACCACATAAAATAACTCATCTTCATTTTCATGATGATGCCAGTCGAACGGGCCTTTGAATTTCACAAGCTTTACTTGTTGACCGTTTAGCTCTCCGGCAATGCGGGGATTCCAGTAGTCATTGATGAGTGCTAATTTCTCAGCAAGATTTATTTTATCCATGACTTCTTATTTTTCCCACTAAGGCACAAAGACCAAAAAGAGGGTATTAATTGATTGAAATTCTTTCTGCTGTTATTTTTGCTTTTTTTCTTAATTCGTTTATATCAGTATTTACATCATCATATACTAAAGCAACTGCCATTCTGCGGTAAAGTCTCGTTGTTGGCTTGCCAAATATTCTAATGTCTGTATTTTTTTCTTTTAATGCTTCTTGTAATCCAGTAATAGTGAATTGCTCTGCCGATTTGTTTGCCAGCACCACTGCGCTTACTCCAGCTTTTTCTAACTTTATTTCAGGAATAGGCAAGCCAAGAATAGCTCTTGCATGCAATTCAAACTCTGAAAGATTTTGTGTGCCTGCTAATGTTACCATACCTGTATCATGTGGCCGGGGACTTAGTTCAGAAAAGTAAACACCTTTATCAGTTAAGAAAAATTCTACTCCCCACAATCCTGCGCCGGTTAATGCAGTAGTTACTTTCTTTGCCATTGCACATGCTTCGGTAAAATCTTTTTCACTGATAGCGACCGGCTGCCAGCTTTCCTGGTAATCGCCTCTTTCCTGCCGGTGACCGATCGGCGGACAGAATAATGTTTCGTCGTTTTTCTGAGTAACGGTAAGCAACGTTATTTCTGTATGAAAGGCAATAAATTCTTCAATGATTACTTGATTTATATCGCCTCTGGAATTATTGATTGCATAATCATAGACCGTTTGCTGGTCTTCATGTTTCTTTAAAACACTTTGTCCTTTTCCACTGGATGACATTAATGGCTTTACTACACAAGGCAGACCGATTTGCTCAACCGCTATAGTAAATTCTTCAAAAGTTGTTGCATAAAAATAATTGGCCGTTTTTACATCAAGCTCTTTACTTGCCAGATCTCTGATCAATTTTCTGTTCATAGTAAAGTTGGCTGCTTTAGCACTGGGAACTACCTGAATATTTTGTTTTTCATATTCATAAAACCGCTCTGTTCGTATTGCTTCTATTTCTGGCACTATTAAATCAGGCTTATGTTTGGCAACAACAACATCCAGTTCATTTCCATTCAGCATATCAATTACTTCAAATTCATCCGCCACCTGCATGGCCGGTGCCCCTGCATAACTATCCACTGCAATTACAGTTTGCCCAAGTCTTTTAAGAGCTATCACTAATTCTTTACCAAGTTCACCGCTACCAAGCAAAAGTATTTTTTTGTGCATGACACAAAGTAATTGAATTATAAAATTGCAATGCCTGAAAGAAAATAAGACGGTAAGTATCGTTTCTTATCGGCTTACTCTCTTCCCGGCAAAAAATAATGCGCTGCTTAATAGAAGAATTGTTCTTTTATAATTTTTCCATCTTTTACTCCATACACAGCAATTTCATCCATTTTTACACGGCCTGCACCTTTCATAGTTACATCCATTCCCATGGCAACAGCAAAATGATTCCCTGCTATCTGTGGTTCATTGGAATAACCACCATGCATTTCTTCCACCATCTGACCAAAGGCATCTCCTTTTTTCTTAATTGCATCAATGCCTTCAGCATTTCCCATACCCATAGCAGCAGCATGTGCTGGCTCAATACTAACGGCATTATCAGCAAATAATTCATTTTGAATTGTATCCCACTTTCCTGTTTGGGCCAGCTCGTTAAACCGGTTGGCCACTTCCTGCGTTGTCATTACTTCTTCTTTTGTTGACATAATTTAATATTTAAAGGTTAAAAAATCGGACGAAGAAGTTACCAATATTTATATTGTTAAAAAAAGAAAATTGTACAGGTGGCAATAAACAAGGCTCAACTTATTATATCTTCATTTATAATGAATAAATTTTTATTTCTGATAAGCTTTATAGTATTAGCCGGATGTTCTGTCAGCAAAAATCCTTTGCGTACAGAAGTAAAGCTGCTACAAAAAGGTATTATTAAAGATGATACCAGCTATGTGTATGCACTGCCTTATGAAGAAGGAAAATCTTTCCGGGTAATTCAGGGCTATTTCAGCATGTTTACTCATAAAGAAAGAGCTGCGCTGGATTTTAATATGAAAAAAGGGGTAAAAATAACTGCCGCCAGAGCTGGAGTTGTAATCAGAGTAAAAGAAGATGGCACACTTGGTGGATTAATGAAAAAATACCGTTCTCATGGTAATAATATTGTGATTGAACATGAAGACGGATCAAGAGCTGGTTACTGGCATTTGCAACATGACGGCGCCTTGGTTAATGTTGGTGATACAGTAAAACAAGGACAGCTGATTGCTTTAAGTGGTAATACCGGTTACGCATTAGTACCGCATCTGCATTTCCTGATATGGAGTTATGACAGCACCAGAAAATGGCAACAGGTGGCAACCCGTTTTCAAACCTCCAATGGAATTAAATATTTACGGAGTTGGAAAAAATACAAACGGCCCGCCGAATAAGGTATTTTTGACAAAATCCTTACTTGTCATTTTCAGAAATATATCAGCAATTTTTAACGGGTATGCAAAATACAAGCTGGCTGGAATACATTGCCGTATTTGCCGGCATAGCCAGTGTCTGGTATAGCCGCAAGGAAAACATACTGGTATATCCCATTGGGCTCATTAATACTGTATTTTATATTTACCTGAGTTTTAAATATCATTTGCCTGGAGAGGCTAGTGTAAATTTTTATTACACGGTTATGAGTTTATACGGCTGGTATATTTGGATGAAAAAAAATAAACAAAATGAAGTTGTTTTGCATATCACCCATTCTGATAAAAAAATGTTACTCTACCAGGTACTATTCTTTCTATTCTTTTATTGCACTATTTATTTTGCCTTGGTTTATTTAAAAAATAATTTCTTTGAAGGAGCAATTCCCTGGGCCGATGCTTTTGCTTCTGCAACTGCCTTTACCGGTATGTGGTTAATGACGAGAAAAAAAGTAGAAAGCTGGTATTGGTGGATTGCTACAAATATTGCTTCAATACCATTGTATTTTGTAAAAGGACTTGTTTTTACCAGTGTGTATTATTTTATATTATTGATAATGGCAGTTTTTGGATTGATAGAATGGAAACGAAAAGCAAAACGTAATAAATCATAAGCTGAACGGATGCAAAATCAACCGAACTATAAACCACTTCAAATTTTAATTGGCCTTGCTGTATTTATAAGTTTCAGCGGACTGTTTATTCCATTAATGGATCCAGATGCAGGTATATATGCATCCATCAGCAGAACAATGGCTGAAAA
>JBDSUW010000131.1:0-2906 GCA_039927535.1 Chitinophagaceae bacterium
ATTTGGTATTACAACGGCGTTTTTGTTGAGTGGATGAATCAGTTCTTTCTCATCTTCATTAAGGCAAACTACTGCATTAAGTAATGGGGAAGTGTAATTAAGAAGTTTTGTCCAGAATTGATTTTTATTTAACTCATACTTATGATGGTGCTCCCATGAAATTACTTTTGTTTGTTTTTTTATTCTTGTAAGAATAGCCGCTACCGCAAAAGGATAATCTGTAGCAATAACAACATTCGGCTTTAACTTTTTCAATAATTTCCGTAATTGTAATACATCACTTAGCATCCGCAGTTTTCTTGAAATAATATTGCCATCTTTTGTAATGCCAAAGGAAAGGTGCCGTTGAACTATATTTATTTTTTTATTGATAGGATAGAATGTTTCTTCAGTATTGTCAAGGATAATTATGCTTACCGTGTGATTATGCTCAATAAAAAGATTTACTGTACTTACAATTGCTCTTTCAATACCGCCGGGCAGGTCGAGGCGGGAGCAGAGAATCACAATGTTTTTATTCTTGCTATTGTCCAAAACGTGTATGCTATTTAGTTGATAGTTTGTAGAGCCATTTTTTAATTCGGGACCTTATTTTTGTTTTCCTTTTCATTGATAGGAAGAAGTTTTTCTTTTTCCACTCGGAAAGTTTCTCGACAAATTCATTTAATGGTTGTCCAAGTTGATTAAACGCTTTTTCGTATTCAATATAATAGGGTAGTAATAAATTATCATTTCCGTTAAGTATGTGGCGGATCGTTTCGTAATTAAAATGAATAAATACTATAGGGAACTCTTCGCTAATAAAGACATTCCCATTCTTAAGTAATCTTTTACAAGTGTTAATATTCCAACTTCCTACATTGCAGCCTTTATGTCTTAGGATTTTAGTATCTGGATCAATAATGGGGAATAAGTCAAGATATCGCTGATCATCGTACAATCCTTTTTCATTGTCTTGTTTTATCTCATAAGAGCAGGCGGTTGCCCACCATTCGAGGGATGGAAGTCCTTTTTTTGAAGCACCAATAAAACCAGCATTGTATAAACCAATCCTGAAATTCATGAGAAATTTCTCTTCGTCAAGTGTTGGGTTTGTTTCACCCCAGTGTGGAGATAGCAATACAGATGTATTATCTAATTCTTTGAAAAGAAAAGAAGGGTCACTAAAAAAGTAAATATCTGCATCAACATATATTACCTTATCATATTGTTCTAATAAATGAGAAAGAAAAACAGGTTTTAATGCCCAACGAAACTGATCTTTATTTGTGTATGCATACTTTTCTGCAAGTTGTTTAACCAATGAATAGTTTTTCAGTTCATCAACTGTATGAATAGTGAAATTCTTTTCAGGTTGCAAACTGGTTTCACCAATAACCAGCACTTGAATTGTTAGGTCCGGCTTAAACCCTACAAGAGAATTGTGCAATACTTTTGCAAAAGGAATAAATTCAGGTGTAACTATAGTGCAAAAAGTTTGCATCAGGTTTTTATTGTGTTAAAAAGATTGATAATCTTTGTTGACATTACAGTACAGGAATAATCCCTTTCTACTAATTCTCTTCCGTTATTGCCATTTTGCATTGCCGCCTTTTTATTATTTTTTATTTCAGCTATAGCATTAAACCAGTCTTGCTGATTTACTGCAGCATACCCAATGTCTCCTGCTGCCAATAACTGGTTATTCATACCGACTGGCGATACGATAACCGGTTTTCCGCAAGCCATATACTGCAGCATTTTATAGCTGCATTTTCCCTTTGTCCAGTTATTATTTTCCAAAGGCATCAACCCTACTGAAAATTCATTGATGAGTTCATTCTCCTTGTCAGCAGACCACTGCTTAAAGATAACCTGATTATTATCAAAATTTAATTGAGGTGGTTTGGTGGAAGAAACTATTGTAAAACGACTATCGTTATTTTTGGAAAGAAAATCAAGCACTGCTGGCTTTATGATTTCAAGGTATTTGAAATTACTTTCTGAACCAATCCACCCGATGTTGAAGTTTTCTGATTCATTATTCAGCGGAAATAACTTTATTGTATCAATAGTAGTTGGAATGATATTAATGTTTTTATTAAATTTTGAGGCATATTCAGCGAGGTAATGGTTGCCTACAAAAACCATTGCAGCCCTGCTGATGGCTGCTTTTACTTGCTTCTCTCCTTCATTCAGCCAGATGGCATCGTCAAAATCAAACACCAATGGTTTGCTGAATTTATTTTCAAAAAAGAAATGATGAGGAAGCACCAGTCTGTTCTGCCAGATAATGTCGTAATTATATTGTTGTATAAGTAGTGGGAGCCTGGCTAATGATTTAAAGATATTTGCTGTTCTCCATTCGTTTATAGTTGTTAGTTTTTTCAACTTGTAAGTCCAGGGAGCAGGATCAGCCTCCCGGAAGGGTGAAAAAAAACGAGGGGTCAATTCAACACCTGCTTCGCCAAAATAATTTTTGTATTGCATGATCCTGGCCCGGGAAGCAGGATCTGTTGGTGATGTTATGAGGCCGAGTATCTTCAAATTTTAATTTAATACTGTGGATTTCCTCTCAATTTTTCGAACAGGTCTCTAAATGCTCCTTTTAACCTGTCTTTAATTGTAATGTTTTTCAAGAACTCATTTCTATATAGAATCCCATGTTTTTTACTTATATAATTAAAAAGTTCTTTTGAGTTAATTATAGTTCGAACCATTGAGTCATTCCTTATTCTATACTCAAATAAAATTTCCGAAATATATTGGAATTTCCACCCCATTTCTATAGCTGATAAATGCATATCCCAGTCTTCAAATGCGGTAAGATTTATATCATAACCATTAGTATCTTCCCATACCTGCTTTCTCATTACAACACAAGAATTGATATAGTTTTCTATGAGTAATTTTTTTAGAGAAAAAGG
>JBDSUW010000132.1:0-46502 GCA_039927535.1 Chitinophagaceae bacterium
TGCCTTTCGCTTGCTGAAAGATTTGTTATCCTGTTTTTCCAGTTTAAAAATTCCGGTGGCCGGGTCTACAAGATTCGCATACGAAGTATAACCTTCCTCATTGGCGCCGGTTTCTTGCGTAAGTTGATCACCACCTTTTTGGCCAACCTTAATCAGCGGCTCATTGGCCCAAAAACCAGGATCAATCTGCATTGAAATAAACCATTGTTCTGAAGATATGCTAAGCGTACCTTTTCGATATTTATCTTTTTTGTAAATTTTCCTAAGCAACTCCAATGTGTGTGTGTCCAAAGGTTTAATCCGGCCTTGAAAATCCTGGACCAAAAGACGTCCGAATTTTTTAGCATGAACCGGTTCAATTATCCTGTTTGTTGAAAGTTCACCAGGTCTTGCAAACTGGGCGTTGGGTCCGGGTTGCTGCTGAGAGTAGGTTATTGTATCTTTTGATTCGACTGGATTATTCTGAGCATAAGTTGAATTTATTCCAATCCCAATTCCGAAAAGCAATAAAAAAGAAAGAATAAATTTTTTTTTGTGCATTTTCTTTAATGAATCATTTAATTTCCAGAAATGAGTTCCTTTCCAGAACAGTGTGAAAAACATTCCAGTAAACAATAGGAAATAACCAAAATAGGTAACATTTGTACCCCACCTATCAGCATTTACAGAAAGGATTGTTCCAGATTCATCAGGAAAATAACTTGCCTGGAAGAAACGGTATCCCTTATAATCCATCACATTGTTCATATAGATATGATGTTGTTTTTTCGTTCCTTTATCAATCACTGTTATCTTACTTTCATAAGATGACGGATTATTTGACCCGGGATATCGATCCAATAAAAAATCATCACATCGTAAAGAAAAATTAGTATACAATATTTTGGAACCAAATCCCAAAGAGACGTTCAGGCCATTGATATTAACAATTTTATTGAATCCGGTAACGCTTTTCCCACCTTTTATTAGCAGCGTATCACTTTCAGTTCCTGAGGCTAAGGCTACTTGGATAACTCCCAAAAGGTTTTTATCCAACGGGTTGTTTTTGTCGCCTTTGTAATAAACTATTTTTCCATTGAAAGAACTTTGAGGAATAATAAAATTGGTATTGTTAATGCTGTAAAGTGCCCGGTGATTCAACGTAGCATAATCATTCGCTTTAATTTTGCCTGATTGTTGCGTTAACAATGCAGTATCGGTTACTACGCCAATTTGCTGACCCTTCATTGAAACATATTGCCCATCAACAGGGAGTGAAATCATAATGATGTGATCCTTTTCCGTTAGTTGAACTGCACCTTGTGCCGGGTTGTTAAAACTAAAAATCGTTCCGTTAATATTTTTAAATTCACCTTCGGGAATATAATTATTCAATCGACCCTCTTGTCCAATAGATACAATGTTTAACATCTTTTTTCCCGATTGGGTTTTTTGCACAGAGTCTTTCGCTAACGGAATATAGTCTAGAGATTTTAAGGAAATAATTGTATTGCCAAAATGATAATTTTGTTTAAAGGTTCTTTTAAAAGGCCATTTAGTTTCTTTGGCATTAAAATAAGACATCATGTAGGGGTGCTTGTCATAACTGAGTGTTTTCTTTCCATCAGTTATACTCAGTTTGAAATAAGTGAGGTCACTTATAATTTCATTAGAGGTCTGCTTTTCTTTAATCGGCATTTGCCCTTCAAAACTTATATACCGTGTAATGGCACCTCCAATAAACATAAAAATAAATGCTAGATGGAATAACAGAAGGGGCCATTTCTCTCTTTTAGTAAGACTGTAGGTTTTAATATTTGCAGCAAACAATATTATCAGCCAAAGCATCAGTATTTCAAACCATGTAGCATTGTAGATGAGTGTTTTTGCAGTAGCTGTATCATAGTCATTTTCCACAAAGGTGGCAACAGCCATTGAAATGCCATATAAAAGCAAAAGAACCGTCATGGTGCGGGTAGTGAAAAGGATTTTTTTTAAACGTTTCATTTTGTTTCTATCATTTATACATGGTTCTAATTGCCTGGAAGCTTTTAACCATCACTCATTTTATTGGGCTCATATAAAAAAAGCATCTTTTCGGGGGTGGTTCTTTTTATCATCGGCTCCCCAAAAGAGATGCATATAAAAGCATTGATTCTAATTAGTCTATCTGAGTTAGCTTATATAATTCCAATACTTACAGGGATTTTAAATACTCAGTAAGGTCATCCTTTTCTGCAGCACTTAATCCAAGGTTTCTTTCTTGATTGTATCTTATAACAACATCAGCCAAGGTAAGTGCAGAACCATCGTGAAAATAGGGTGGGTGTTGCCAAATACCTTTCAATGGTGTAACTCTCCATTGCTTTGTAGCCGACCGCTTAACATACTCTTTATCCACTGCCACAGATGCACTTTGAGCATGTAGTCTTCCATCGATTGTATTATCAGTAAATAAAGGTCCGGAATGACAACTTGCACACTGTGCTTTTGCAGAAAAAAGCACTTTCCCTCTGGCTGCTTTAGCTACATCAAAAGAATTAGCAGGAGCCTTTGGTGCTGAGATAGAAAATTGATACGCCTGTAAAGCAGGAAGTTTATCAGTTACTAAATCATCATTTTCTCTGTGATCAACAACCCAATTATTAAGTCTTGTATCAGCAAAATAACCATGCCCGTGCATTTGGGTAACAGCTACATATCTATTCCAATATGCTACTGGTCCGGCAGGTTCATGTTGTACATCTCCGTCACCGGTAAAGATTGCTTTAGGAATACCATACAAACCAAATGCAGGTGGAATTACAACCGGGTTGTTAAGGCCATCATGGTTGTACCTTGGGTCGTAAATACCAGCACCCCAGGAATTGTAAACAGCTTTCTGAGCTGCGGTTAAGGCCGGAGATAATGCGATAATTGCACCAGGATTTAAATCCCTGTTTGGCCAGGCGTCCAAACGTTTACCTATACCAGGAGCAAAAGAGTCGTCAACAGTTGAATGACACAATGCACATGTAATTCCCATTCTATCTAACTTTAATTTACCATCTCCGCCTGTACTTACTGTTCCTTGTACGCCAACAACAGCATTTAATTGAATCAGAGCAAGTGTAGTTTGAGGGTTATCGAGACTAATCGATCCGTCTTGAATACCTGCAACAACTGCGGCAGGTAAAGCAGCAGCATCAACCTTTAAACCCACAGCTAAAGCCGTTTTAGGACTTACGCCGGTTTCTATAACTTTATTCATTTGGAGCACATCTGTCCAAAATGTTTCATCTCCAAAAGTATCAAATCTAAATATTTGTTGGCCCTGTTGTACTAATGCCGGATCCAATGGTGGTAAATTTAAATTTCCCTCACCAGGTGGAAGGTGACCAGGATCGTTTTTATTACAGCTAATAAAGCAAATAGCAGCAATCAATAACAGCGAAGAAATCATAAACATTTTTTTCATGATCTTTTATTTTTTGTGAATTAATACTAACTTTTCTGTGATACAGAATTCAATTCGGGTTAAGTGTATATAGATATAGAGTCATGAAAGTAAATTTGGTTACAAAAAAAGTAAAATCATTTTATGGAATGTCGACAATTGAGATATATAAAACTTTCAAATATCTCACTATAGTGTTTTGATATATGGAAAAATGTTATGAATGTTCCCTTTATATGCACTGCAAATGATCAAGTGTTATTACCTTGTACAAGTACATGACAGTTCAAATTATAAGTAATAGGAATTTTGCCTATAAACTGATTTTAAAACAGGTCTTTATTGTTAATGGAAGACACGTTAGATGAATTAAAATTTAGCAGGTAACTCCACTACAAATTCTACCTACGGGATAGGAACGAATGAAGGATGTATTCAGAAACGACTCTTCAAAAGCCAGAAAGGTCTATTGGTAAATAAGTATGAAAAAAATTGTAATGAAACAGTAAACAATCTTAGAATAATTGAAGGCTGGATTTAAAGAAGGATATGTGACGAATTTTCAAAACGAAAAGATGTGCTTATAAATTTTTCTTTTAAGGGCATCTACGAAAGTGCAAAAACTGATGGCCGGAAAGAATTTAAAAAATGCTGGGCTATGTAAGAATGCATATTGTGTAAGTATCGTATTATGTAATTGAACTATTTCATTATTCTTTCCTAGATATCATTTCCATCACCTTTTTTCCCTTTAATAAAATTTTCAAACTCCGTCTTTTAAGCGATATCGAAGGGATATTTCTGGCATGCTCGTTTACATTAAGCATATAAGCAGCTATAACATCCTTGTATGACAAAATACCAATTATATTTCTATGGCTTTCTTCAGAAACAACCGGTAGCACATCGATATTCTCCTTTGCCATAAGTTCGGCAGCTGAACGCAGATTATCATTGGCAGAAATTGAAATATTATTTCTCTTAATCAAAGTGCCAAGTAAATGACGGGTATCATGATGACTGCTGAATAAATTAGAAGCACTTATTATTCCTCTGAATTCATTTGTGTTGCTGGTAACGATAAAAAAATTGTTGCTATAGTCAGGTTCACTTTCCAGCCATTCTCTTACCTCCCCGATCGTATTTTCCTCACTAAGTACAAGGCGCTCTCCATTAATTACCTGCGCAATAATTATTTTTTCCAACCGGTCTGGTTCATAGGAATCTGGAGCGTTTACGCCTCTACGTACAATCTTTTCCGTCATGATTGTATTTTTCATCAGGAAAAAAGAAACAAAATATGATGATGTGCAGGCTGCCAATAACGGTAGCAATGAATTTGATTGAGAAGTAGTTTCTAAGGAAAAATAATGGAGGTCAACAAGGCCCTGGAGGCACCTGCAAACATAGCAGACATTCCTATTAATGCAGCTAGAGGAAGTGTAATGCCCGAGCCGGGAAATATGTATAAGGTTGCGCTACCTAATAATATTCCGATTGCAGCGCCGATAGTTAACAATGGAGCTAATGTTCCTCCGGATGTACCACTACCCAAGGCCACTGCCCAGGATATTAATTTTAAAAGGCATAGACTCAAAACGAATTGCATTGGCGTACTTCCGGACAGGAGATCTATAATGTTTTCATATCCTACTCCCATAGTCCTGGGTGAATAGTAGCCAATAATACCCACTACCAATCCGCCAATAGCCGGCCACCACATCCAGTGTATAGACGAATTCTCAAAAATATCTTCAATTACATACACAACTTTTGTAATCAAAACGGCTAACAGCCCTATCAAAATACCCATGATACTATAAGCAAAAAGCGCAGTATTGGAAGATGGTCCGATAATATCTTTTATTTCAAAAACAGGGTCGCTGCCGAAAAGTCGATGATGACCTGCGGCACCAGTGATACAAGCTAATGCAATTGGAATAATAGACCGAGGGGAAAATTCAAATAATAACAATTCTATTGCCAGAAAAATAGCGGCAATAGGGCTTCCAAAAATGGCAGACATTCCGGCCGTTGCCCCAGCTGCCAATAATATCTTTCTCTCATTTGAAGTTACTTTTAGAAACTGCCCGAACGTAGAGCCTAATGCACCTCCTGTAGCAATGATAGGGCCTTCCGCTCCAAAAGGGCCGCCGGTTCCAATAGCAATGGCAGAAGACAATGGTTTCAGATAAGTTATCGTTAGTTTTATCTTACTTTGATTCGTAAGTATTTGTTCCATTGCTTCCGGAATCCCATGTCCACGAATAGCTTTTGAACCATATAAAGCCATTAAACCAACTATGACGCCTCCGCAAACAGGTATCAGAATTACAAATCATTCTAAAGTATTACCAGCTGGGCCGGCATGTGTAAAGGAGAACCTACCATACAAAGAAATATTCGTTATCAGGTTAATTAAAATCACAAGAAATTTAGCAATAAAGCTGACGCATATAGCAATCAGGAAAGCAAATAAAGAGATCAATATTATCCGCCTTTTATTTTGTGCTAAAGGGGGACGAATATTCTCGGCATCCATGGAAGATTCTAAAGAAATTGAGACAGGGATACCGCTGTTTAAAAACCTATTCTTATTCATTTACCTACCTTAATTTTCATCATGGACTAATTGTTCATCGAGTTGATAGTAAATCATACAGTGGTTCTTTTCTGATCTACATAAAAATTTTTTCATGTTTTACAAAAAACGGAACTAGAAAAGAAGCCAGACAACCGGATATGATCACAATACCTGTCAGAAGGCCTCTGAATTCTGAATTTAAAGTAGGATCACTTATACGATGAACATGTAAAGCCCAACGAACACAGAGAAGAGTAAGGATAACAAATACGAGTATATAAACCAATTGTACATATCTGGTATATCTTTCTAATAAAGCAAATATTGATCCTGCAATAAGCAGAGCAAGCACAGTCCCGAATATGATCGATGATACATTGATGATGTCAGATAAAGAAAAACCTGTAGCACTACGATACATCACATCATAGAATATATTTAAGACGGTGGCAATAATGCCTGCCATTAAACCTGCCATCAGGGGTTTATAAATATGGGGCTGATCAAATTCTTTTTTCATTACTTTGATTTTATAGTTAACAAATGATACATTTTCAACTGTAAAGAAATTTTTGTAAAACAAAAATATGATTTAAATCATATAAAATGATAATAAATTTTATAAATAAAGATGATTTATATAATTTAGATTATAGTTAAATCAATTTTCATTAAGCGTCATACTATTATTTTTTATGAAGTCATCCTCGAATAATTGTGATTTGAAAAGCTGCTTTGTATGCAGAAATAGTTCGACCGGATGGTTACCCGCTATCGAATCAAACAAAAAAAATCTTTTTTTTAAAAAGGGTCAGACGATTTTTGAAGAGGACATGAAAGTAAAAGGTATTTATTTTTTGTATTCAGGTAAAGCTAAAGTACACAAGCTGTGGGGGCCTGAAAAAGAGCTGATATTAAAATTTGCAAAACCAAGCGATATTATTGGTTATCGTGGTCTCGGAAATGAAAAGGTATACCCAGTAACAGCAACAGCGTTGGAACCAGTAGTAGTATGTTTTTTTGACTTGCCCTTTTTTGAAGAAACGTTGAAAGTGAATAATCAACTCACCTACCAATTGATGAAATTCTATGCTAATGAATTGCAGGAAGCAGAAAGTAGAATGAGAGATCTCGCACATATGGATGTAAAAGGACGATTAGCACAAACTCTGCTACAATTAAAAAAGAGATTCGGACTTAACAAAGAAGGGTTTATTAATATAACCCTGAAGAGACAGGATATTGCTTCCTATACGGGCACAACTTATGAAACCCTGTACAGAACAATAATTGAGCTGGAAAAGGATAAAATTATCAGGCTAACAGGAGGCAAAATAGCCATATTAAAGGAGGCTAAATTAGAAGTATTGAATACGTATAAAAAATAACCTCTGATAACTTCTCAAATCTATAATTTTTCAATGTAAAGAATTCTCTCTATGAAAAATAAAATATTATCTGCATGAACACAGTTGGCATTTATGCCGGGCTAAAGGTGATGCGTTAACAATCGCATTTAACACCCATTTTTGCAACAACCTTTTAAATATGGGTTTGAGTTCATTTTTCTTTCAAATACTAAATTTTTGGATGGAAAAGGCTTTTATAATTGAGGTGTGCTCATCAATATGGATATCTCATTCATGAATAGTAAACTCTCCAATACCTGCAAATTACTTGGAGGTAACAACAATCAGTATGATGCTTTTTTATTAATCAAGGGAATTAAAACACTTGACCTAAGAATAGAAAAAGACTGATGTAATACTTAAATCGGGGCCCAATTCTTATCAGTTCATCAGGCTTTTGTTCAGGTAAATTATAATTGTTTGCCAGCTGGTCCCAATTATAATATTTCTGTAAAACAAAGACCTGGAACAGGCATTGAATTAAGAAGAAGTTGGAGACTTATTCGTAAGAAGTAGTGTAAAAGAATAAAAGACTAAAAACTCTTCTATTGAAAATATTACTATCTTTGCTTTGAAAAAAATTATGGTATCTAAAACCTGCGAGTATGCAATACGAGCCATGCTTTTTATAGCTCAAAAGTCTGTGAGCGAAAATAAAGTAGGAGTAAAGAAGGTGGCCAAAGCGATTGGCTCGCCTGAACCTTTTATTGCAAAAATATTACAAGACCTGGGAAAGAAAGGATTGGTATTATCTGCTAAAGGCCCAAACGGAGGTTTTTATTTGAATAAAGCAGGATTGAAAAATAGCCTGGCAGATGTGGTCGTTGCCATTGACGGAGACAAATTATTCAACGGTTGTGGTTTAGGGCTAAAGGGTTGCTCTGCAAAAATGCCATGCCCCATACACAATGAATTTGTATCAGTGCGGAAACAAATAAAAAAAATGATGGAATCAGCAATACTTGGGGATTATCATCGTGAATTAGAATTAAAAGAAAAATATTTAACCAGATAGATTAAAAAACAGAACCTAACACGTCTTAAATTATCTTATAATATGCAAGTTCGGTTTAAAAGAGGTTGGGTGAGATGGTTTCTCTTCTTAGCAACGGGCTGTTTCCCGGTCGTTATTTTCGCTCAAACCAAATCAGCCGGGGTCACTCATTCGTCAAACGATACAACACTCTTTGCGTTATTGGTAACTGTGTTAGTGATTGTTCTTGGTGCAGTACTTTATCTTTCTTTTGAAACAAAAGGGCTTCTATCAAAAGCCAGGAATAAAAAAAAGGAAGTCGATCCTAAACAATTTCAAAAATATCTTGCTAATATGGATAGTAAACAGATTGAAAAAATAATAGAGCTTAAACAAACGCAGGAAGGTATAAGAAAAATGAATGGAGATTCAGGAGGGTTAAAAACTGTTTTAATAATAGTTGCAACATTATTGGCATCCTTGTTTCCCGGGCATTCCGCATTGGCACAGGATGGTGCAACAAAAGCAGGGTTATTCAGCGAAGGTGGTATTCTTATTACTATTACCTTAATTATGATACCCATATTGGCGGCCATTGTGCTGATGGTGGTAAAATTATCAAACTCACTTAAGAAGCAGCGAAACAGGTTAGTCCTTGAAGAAGCATCGCAATTTGCAGAGTACCTATCTACTTTAACGGCAGAGGAGGCCACAACAGCATTAGCAAAGAGAAAAGTGGCGCTTAATTATAATCTTTCGCATAATGAATTATCGGGACAGCAGCAACCGGAAGATAAAAAAGGATTGCTGGGTAATATAGAAACAGATGGTTATTTGAATTTTATTGCCAGGAAAAGGAAAGCGCAGAAACGTCCCAATATTGACCCGCAATTAACCAAACTAATTTTATGGTATATCGGATGCGCAGCATTTTGGTTGTTGTTTGGTACTACTATTGGTGAGTATATAGGTATCAAGTTTGTGGCCCCGGATGTAGACCATATAAGCTGGTTAAGTTTTGGCCGTCTTCGCCCGGTGCATACCAATGCTGTATTCTGGGGTTGGGCATCGTTGGGTATGCTTGGTTTGGGTTACTATATTGTGCCCATGGTAAGCAATGCGCCGCTGGCAAGTATCAAATGGGGATGGCAGGCGCTTTTTCTTATCAATGCAGCTGTTATTTTGGGCACCCTTGCATTAATGGCTGGCATAAATAATGGTGGTGGTGAATACCGTGAATATATCTGGCCCATTATGGCGCTGTTTGGAATTGGCCTAATTCTCACTCTTATAAATTTTATTAAAACCATTGCAAAAAGAAATACAAAAGAAATTTACATTTCAAACTGGTATATCGTTGCGGCTATCATGTTTGCATTAACCATAACGGTTGTAGCGTATGTGCCTGCCTGGCAGGATGGTTTGGGAGAAACGATTATTCAGGGTTATTACATGCATCAGGGTGTGGGCATGTGGTTCATGCTTTTCACATTAGGCATTGTTTATTATATGCTGCCGCAGCAATTAAACAGGCCCATTTATTCTTACAGCCTCGGCATATTGGCATTCTGGACACAAATCTTATTTTACACATTAATAGGTACGCACCATTTTGTTTTTAGCTCCATTCCATGGTGGTTGCAAACGGTGGCCATTGTAGGCAGTGTGGGAATGATTATTCCAGTAGTTGCAGGCACTACTAATTTTGTTATGACATTTAAAGGCGCCTGGCATAAAATTTCGGACAGTTACACATTGCCTTTTTTTCTGGTAGGAATAATTTTTTATTTTACCGGCTCCATGCAGGGCACAGCGGAAGCCTTTCGATCCACCAACTTATACTGGCATTTTACTGATTTTACAGTAGCTCACTCACACCTTACCATGTATGGTATTATTTGTTTTTTCTTGTGGGCAGGAATGTATGCAGTTGTACCCAGACTTACCGGAAAAGAAGCGCCGCAAATCACGGTAGGTGCACATTTCTGGCTAGCACTCATTGGTCTTTTATTTTATACCATTCCATTAATGGTTGGCAGCACACTGCGGGGGCAAATGTGGATTGCAGGAAAACCATTTATAGATTCGGTGGTGCACATGGCGCCTTATTGGTTGTGGCGTGCCATTGGTGGCAGCCTGATGTGGCTGTCGCATATTTTCTTTGCTTATAATTTTTATAAGATGATAACGAACGATGAAAGAGTAGATCTGAATAAAACAGCAATAGAAAAATTAGAACAACATATACCTGCTATTGATAAAATTGTTTAATCATTTATTATAAAATACAAATGGAATTTTTTAATAATCATAAAAAGCTTTTCTGGACAGCGTTCCTTTTTTTTGCGGGGCTAACGGTACTGGTTGCTATTTTACCTGCATTGAATAATCAAAAAAATAACAGACCATTACCAGGTGCTGAACCATTGAGTGTAGAAGCTGTAAAAGGGAAAAATCTTTACATAGCTAATGGTTGTGTAGCCTGCCATACACAACAAGTAAGAAACATAGATATGGATAAAGCTTGGGGAACAAGACCCGGCATAGCAGCAGATTATGCGGGTATACACCGTACGGATACCTGGCGCAATACCGCAACCCTGATGGGAACAGAACGCACCGGCCCCGACCTTACAGATATTGGTAACCGTCAGCCGAGCAAGGATTGGAACCTGGTGCATTTATTTAATCCAAGAACGGTGGTTAAAGAATCTATCATGCCGGCTTATCCCTGGTTATTTACAATAAAAAAAGAAGCAGCAAAAGGGGATGTAGTGGTTAGTGTGCCAAAAGAATATATGAACGGAAAAGAAGGAAAAGTGGTTGCAACAAATGATGCACTTTACCTGGTTGCATACCTGCAATCGCTAAAGCAAACCAAACTACCTGACGGCAAAACGGCTCCAGGTTTTTTATATAAAAGAGAAGAAAAAAAAGCTGGGGCTAATGCAACTGCAACTGCACCCGATGGCGTAGCGTTATATACCGCCAATTGCCAAAGTTGCCACCAGGCAAATGGTGAAGGACTGCCCGGTGCTTTCCCCCCCTTAAAAGGAAGCCCGGTAGTAACCGGCGATAAGCTTGAATTGTATGTAGGTATTATTATGAATGGTTATGATGCCCGCCCCGAATACGGAATAATGGCGGCGGTAGGTACCAATGCAAATTTTACTGCTGCCGATGTAACGGCTATCATAAATCATGAGCGGACTACCTGGGGAAATAATGCCAAACAGGTAACAGAAGAAGAAATAAAAAAGATTATGGATTTTGTAAAACTGCAGGCGCCAGCACAGTAAAAGGAATAAATTAAATTAGTAGATAATGAAAAAAATAATGCTGATTTTTTCAATGCTTATTACAGGTATAGCAGCTAATGCCTGCCCTACCTGCGAAGTTGCTCAGCCGCGGTATCTGAAAGGAATTAGCCATGGCTCGGGGCCACAAAGTCAATGGGATCTGGTTATTATTTCGGTAACAGCAGTTATTGTTTTAGCCACACTGTTCTTTTCAATAAAATTTTTGGTAAAGCCGGGAGAAAAATCGGCAACGCACATTAAACGTTTCATTTTAAACAATGAATAATATGGCAGATAAAAGTAAAATAATCGTTTTTATAGATGATGAAGATCAGCCTATTGCTGCTTTTACTTCACCGGTGAATTTTGAACTGGATACCCGTAAGCTGGTGGATGGTAAGCATACACTTAAAATTGTAAGCAAAGACCCTACTGGTAAAGAAGGCATCAGGCTCATTCCTTTTGAAGTAAGAAATGGCCCCGCCATTGGGGTAGAGGGAATAACAGAAAATGCAGTAGTGGATGGGGTGCTTCCAATAATGATTAACGCCTACGGTAAAGGCGATCAAAAAATTTTTTTAATAGAAGGAAGCGAAACACCCAAGAGCATCCCTTCCTGGGTATGGATACTGATCATCGGCATCGGGGCATGGGCTTTTTATTATTTGATCAGTTATTTTTCACTAAAACCTTAAGTTGATGCAGCAGGATATTTTCAATATAGACGATATAAAATTATTAGTTGATAGTTTTTACGATAAAGTGAAAGCTGACAAATTACTCGGGCCTGTTTTTAATGAACGAATAAAAGACAAGTGGCCCGAACACCTGGAAAAAATGTACAGATTTTGGCAAACAGTTTTGCTGGGCGATCATACTTATTATGGAAGCCCGTTTCCGCCACATGCGCAATTACCCGTAAGTCATGAACATTTTGTACAATGGATGGAATTGTTCACTTCAAGTGTTGAGGGTTTATTTACCGGGGAAAAAGCAGCAGAAGCAAAATGGCGGGCAGCGAAAATGGCAGAAATGTTTGAAATTAAAATAGAGCATTACCGAAAAGTAGGCATAAAAAACCTTGTGTAAACAAGGATATGTTTTTGATATGAATGAAGAAAGAGAAGAAATAGTTTTTACCATTTTCTATAACGAGGAAAATCAGGTAGTGAAAACATATAAGAATGAATATCGGAATCTGATGACTTTAATAAAGGATAGAATAAATCCTGAATTTTTTGGAGAATGTGGCGGAATGGGCAGGTGTGGGACTTGCCTTATTAATATAACGGGACTGTCGGACAATTTGAGGGATTCGTATAGAAACGAACAAAGCACATTATCTAAAATGGGGATATCAAACCAGGCAGTAAGATTATCCTGCCAGGTGCAAATTGATGATGATTTAAACAATTCAGTTGTTGAGATTTTGGAAGATGAATATTATTGTTAAAATTCATCCCGGCGAATACAGAAGAATTAATGCTATCAACAAGTATTTTCACCAAACGTTATTTTTTTAACAAGATGGCAGGCTGTAAAGTGGCGGGAGGTATTAAACATTGAATACTTTTTTGACATTTTATTGGGTTATTTATTACTTGAGGTTGGTGTAAAATCACAGGCCATACAAAAAAATTTAATTATGTCAATACAATCATTTTGTGAAGAACCAATAAGAATAAGGCACTTTACCAAAGGAGAGGTGATTTATTATGAAGGTGCAACAGCTCGTTATTTTTATGAAATAAAAGCCGGCGAAGTAAAGATTGTAAACAGCAATCACGGAGGTGATACATTTATTCAGGCTATTTATAAAACAGGTGGAATATTTGGTGCTCATTTATTATTTTGCGATAAACCCTATCCTGCATCAGCTTTTGCACATTCTGATTGTGAATTATACACCGTACCAAAAGAATTTTTTTTTGATCTGCTTAAAAATAATTATGATTTTCACTTTAGTATTACAAATAAGCTAAGTGAGCAATTGATGTTTAAAGCGATGATGCTGCAGGAAGTTGCCAATGAAGAAGCGGAGCATTGTTTGTTGACACTTATACACTAATTAATGAACCAAAAAGAGGTATCTGATGGGACATTGGATATTACTAAACAACAATTGGCAAATATGACCGGCTTACGGGTAGAGACCGTTATACGAATTATGAAAAATATAGAAGATAAAGGATTGATAAAAACAGGAAGAGGAAGTATAGTTTGCAACCTTCAGAATAAAGTCCATTAGCATTAAAATATGTTTAGAACAAAGAATCGAAAATTTAAATTTGTTGTTCCGTTTTAAACTGCCTAATATAATATCAGATGGGGTAAGGCCATTGTTTTAATTAAGTACATGCCTTTTTATCTATTTGAAAACCTCACCAGTCTCCAAGATAATTTCACCACACCTTTAGTTGTCAATTAGAGAATTTTCTTTGCATTTATGGCTAACAGTATTGCGTTTGCACAAAGTCCCATCCGTTTCGTTTTAGCATTATTTATTGTTAGCATTATTATAAATTTATCATTGACTTTAGTTTACGGTATACCAATGCTGTTAAATTAACTGTAAGGGTAAGTCTCACAAGTTGCCAAAATACTAGGTCAATCTTTTATAGCTAAATTCTATAATATAATAATGGAAATATGTTTTCAGGCTAATTAATTCTTAATCTTCGTACGTTTATTTAAATTCTAATCAGTTCTTAATCCTCTTCTAATGCCTTGCTAATAGCAGGGCATTATATTGCATTATACTTTACAAATACTCTAAGGCGTCGTTATTGATACTTATTAAAATAGTTTGTGGAGTGAAAAGAGAATTCATAATATGATTAAATATAAACACTGAATTTTGAGACCTTTTTTCAAATATCATTTGTTTGAAATACTTAACAAATTAAAAAAATTATTATGTATACGCTCCGATTATCTGACCCAGTCAACGTCAATTATACTGAAGATTACCGCGATGCCAGTGTGGCCAGGCAGATGGGAATGGATTTTTATTTTGGCGGTAATAAAAACCTGGAAAAGGTGAGCCATGATGCAGGAGTCACTATTGAACAAACGAAAACAGTTCTGAAGCAGGTATATGAAATAAATAGGGCAGTATCAAAAAGATTTATTAAATGGGATGTAAATTCTATTATAGATTATTTAATCAATACCCATCATAAATATACCAAAGAAAACGCTGTAATGATTTATGACCTGACACAAAAAGTGCTATATCGTCCCAACAAAAACCATATTGAATTTACAAAAATTGCTACGGAACTTTTTCTCTTCCTTCAGAGTTTATTAAATTATTTAAAGAAAGAAGAACAGGTTTTGTTTCCGAGTATCAAACAATTGATAAGCAATAAGATTTCACCTATAAAAGGTACTAATGCTGCTTTTGGCTGTTCTAAGAATGCTGTAATGGCAATACGGAATGAGCACAGGGTAGCATGTAAGGAATTGAAACGGCTCCGTAAGCTTACTCATAATTATATGCCGTCGATAGATGAATGTTTTTCTTACAAAAACTTATTTGAAAAGATGAGAGAGTTTGAAAATGAACTTTTCTTGTACGCTTATCTCGAAAATAATATTTTAGTACCCAAAGTATTAGCATTGATGGAAAATCGAGAATGAGATTAAACTTTTTAGTTTAACACGGCAAGTATTATTTAATTTCAAAGATCTAATTGTAAAATATATCCTTCGAAAAGGCCGAACTCAACATTATATATAAAGTTTTCATGGCAACGAAAAATAAAAGCATCTGCATCAAATAAATAAAGGAACGATTATGAAACAATTTGCTATTGGCGTTGACCTTGGAGGAACAAAAATTGCAATTGCAATTGTAGACGAAAATGGGTGTATCCAGGATAAGCAGCGGTTTCCAACTAATGGCTATGGCGGATATAAAATGGTGCTTGATAGTATTACTAATGCTATCGAAGATATATGCTTTCAAAATAATAAATTAAAACCCCTTGCTGCTGGCATCGGTGTTGCAGGACAAATTGAAAAAGAAACAGGCATTGTAAAATATGCGCCCAACCTTCAATGGAATAATGTTAGTTTGCAGGAAGACCTCAAAAAAAAACTAGACATTCCTGTTTCAGTTTGTAACGATGTAAAAGCCGCTACACTTGGAGAATGGCTGTATGGTGCAGGAAAAGATTGCGACAACCTGGTTTGTGTGTTTGTAGGAACAGGCATAGGAGGCGGCATTGTAAGCGATGGAAAGATGCTGGAAGGAAGTAATAATACCGCAGGTGAAATTGGCCATATTACGATTGACCTTCACGGACCAGTTTGTCATTGCGGCAACAGGGGTTGTTTTGAAGCGTTGGCTGGTGGATGGGCAATAGGTCGGGATGTGCAAAAAGCCGTTCTCGAAAATAAAACAACAGGAAAATTATTACTAGAAATTGAGGAAGGGGATATAAAGAATATTTCTGCCAAAACATTAAGTAAGGGTTTAGAAAAAAATGATCAGCTATCAAAAGAAATATTTAATGAACTCTCTCTTGCTTTAATAGCGGGGGCAGTGTCGGTTGTAAATGCATTCGGACCGTCACGTCTTATTTTTGGTGGAGGTGTAATTGAAGGAATGCCTCAGCTATTAAAAATTATTAATGAAGGTGTAAAAAAATATGCTTTAAAACCAGCCACTTCTTTGCTTGAAATATTACCAGCTAAACTACACAATGATGCTGGCGTTATCGGCGCAGCAGCCTTTGCTTTTCAACAAAATAAAATTAATACGACATGACTATTGAAGAAAAATGCATAAATACTATTCGATGTTTGGCTATGGATGCTGTTCAAAAAGCAAATTCAGGTCATCCGGGTACTCCCATGGCATTGGCTCCTGCTGCTTACAATTTATGGATGGAGCATTTACATTTTAATCCTGCAAATCCAAATTGGTTTAACAGAGACCGTTTCGTATTATCAAACGGGCATGCTTCCATGTTGCAATATGCCTTGTTGCATTTAACAGGTTATGCCATTTCAATGGAAGACATAAAAAATTTCAGGCAATGGAATAGTATTACTCCCGGACATCCCGAACATGGAATAACACCGGGAATTGAAACAACAACCGGACCCTTGGGGCAAGGTATTATGACAGCTGTAGGAATGGCACTTGCAGAAGCGCATCTTGGAGCATTATTTAATAAAGAAGAAAAAATTGTTGATCATCATACCTATGTTTTTTGCAGCGATGGAGATTTTATGGAAGGTGCTTCGCATGAGGCAGCTTCTTTTGCCGGCCATTTAGGGCTGGGGAAATTGATCTGTCTGTACGATAATAATCACATTACTATTGAAGGCAACACCGATCTTACTTATTCTGATGATGTATCTAAACGGTTTGAGGCCTATCATTGGCATGTACAAAATCTGGGCGATAAAAGTAATGACACATCGGCCATATCAGATGCATTTAAAGAAGCAAAACAGGTTATAGACAAACCTTCTTTGATTATACTACGTACGCATATTGGTTATGGTGCTCCTCATAAGCAGGATACTGCTGCTGCCCATGGTTCTCCATTAGGTGAAGAGGAAATCAAGCTTACGAAAAAAAATTATGGCTGGCCCGAAGATGAAAAATTTTTAGTGCCAGAGGATGTAAAGACACATATGTATAAAGCTGTTGAAAAAGGTAAACAACTGGAAAAAGAATGGAAGGACCTCTCAACCAGATATGAAAAAAAACAACCGGAACTTTTCAGGCATTTTCAACAATACCTTAAACAAGATTTGCCTGTAGATTGGGACAAAGATATTCCAGTATATAAACCCGAGGAGGGGCCAAAAGCCACTAGGTCAGTTACTGCAGATGTAATTAAGGCTATAGCGCCTCAATTACCATGGCTTATTGGAGGTAGCGGTGACCTCGAACCTTCTACAGATACAATGATAAAAACCTCGGGATATATTGGAAAAGGAAATTACGAAAACCGAAACGTAGCTTTTGGAATCAGGGAACACAATATGTGTGCCGTCAGTTCTGGAATTACATTACATGGAGGTGTACGGGTTTTTAATGCTACCTTTTTTGTTTTTACTGATTATGCCCGTCCTGCCATTCGGTTGTCTGCAATTATGGAATTACCTGTTATATATATAATGACGCATGATTCCATTGGATTAGGAGAAGATGGAACAACGCACCAGCCGATTGAACAACTGGCTTCATTACGAGCCTTGCCGGGCTTATGTTTAATCAGGCCGGCTGATGCTAACGAAGCTGCTTATGCATGGCGTGCCGCTATCCAAAATATGGATGGACCTACAATGATTGTGCTTACCCGTCAGAAGCTCTCTATTTTTAACAGGGATAAACTGGCTGGCGCCGAAATGCTTTTTAAAGGAGCTTATACATTATCTCCTGAAAATAATTCTACTCCGGATTTAATTTTAATTGCTACCGGCTCTGAAGTAGAAATTATTCTGGAAGCACAAGAGTTGTTACAGCAAGAAAATATTAATACAAGGGTAGTAAGTATGCCCAGCTGGGATTTGTTCAGGAATCAGTCCCAGGAATATATTGAAGAAGTTTTACCATCATCTGTTAGAAAAAGAATAGCAGTGGAGGCAGGTGCTTCTCAGGGTTGGCATGAGTGGGTGGGAGATGAAGGCTGTATTATCGCTATTGATAAATTTGGTTCCAGTGCACCCTATAAAGAACTCTATGAACATTATGGCATTACAGTAGAACATATAATGGGTACAGCAAAAAAAATGCTTAAAAATAAATTATGAAAGTACTCATTGCTTCAGACCATGCCGGGTACAGGTATAAAGCCATTCTCTTTAAAGAAATTGAAGAGCAAGGATATAGTGTAATTGATCTGGGAACATACGATGAAAGCCCAACTGATTACCCCGATCAGGCTTCGACTATTGCAAATGCGTTGCTAAATAAAGAAGGTGAAAGAGGAATAATTATGTGTGGAAGTGGCGTTGGTGTTAGCGTTGCGGTTAATAAATTTAGAGGCATCAGAGCTGGGGTTTGTCATGATACGTATTCGGCACATCAATGTGTGGAGCATGATAACGTAAATATTTTATGCATTGGTCAACGGGTGATTGGAATTGAACTGGCTCGGGAAATTGTTTTTGCATTCCTCAGCGCAAATTTTTCAAATGCTCCCCGTCATGTAAAAAGACTTGAAAAAATAAATGCCATAGAAAATAAAAATATGAAGGACCTTTAAATATGAATGCAAAAAAGATTACAACATTATTCCTGGATATTGGAGGTGTATTATTAACCAATGGCTGGGACAGAACATCAAGAAAACTGGCTGCGGAAAAATTTAACCTCAACCTTGATGAACTGAATGAAAGCCATCATCTTATTTTCAATGACTATGAAACGGGAAAGTTAACTTTGGATGAATATTTGTACCGGCTGAATCTTCATGATAAAATGATTTTTCCAAAAGAAGCTTTTAAAGCTTTTATTTTTCAGCAGTCTCAGCCACACTACGACACAATCAATTTTTTTAAAGAGCTTAAAAAAAAGCATCAGCTGAAAGTAATAGCCGTAAATAATGAAGGCCGTGAGCTAAATGAATTCAGAATTAATAAATTTCACCTGGATGAATTATTCGACGCTTTTGTTTCTTCCTGCTATATTAAGATCAGAAAGCCGGATCCAGATATTTTTCGCATAGCCTGCGATATTGCACATAGCTTACCACAAGAAGCAATCATGATTGATGATAGGAGTATGTTTGTGGAGGTAGCCAAGTCGATTGGCATTAATGGATTACACTACGATGGATTAGTATCAATAAAAGAAAAATTATCGTTACAAGAGTTTAAATTTAATATTGAAAAATAAAAAGAATGGAACAATTTGATTTTGGTTTGATAGGACTTGGAACAATGGGCCGCAACCTCATACTCAACATGAACGATCATGGATTTAGTGTGATGGGCTATGATTAAAATAGTTCACAAATGGAAACCGTTACAAAAGAAGCTGGTGAGCGGAGAATTGCCGCTACCAGTAATATGCAAGCATTTATCAATGAACCCTGCGTAACTTGGCTTGGGCCTGAAGCTGGAAGACACTACGCTAAAATAGTTCATAACGGTCTTGAATATGGATTAATGGAGTTGATTGCAGAGACTTATCATTTACTAAAAGGATTTGGAACACTGAACAATGATGAAATACATCATGTTTTCTCAAAATGGAACGAAGAAAAGCTGCAGTTATTTTTTATTGAGATCACGGCTGATATTTTTTTGCAGAAAGATGAGCTGAGCAATAACAGTCTTGTTGATATGATTCTCGAGAGTGCCAAACAGAAAGGAACCGGCGGATGGACTTCAGAAGATGCGATAAACCTTACCTGCTGAATTTATCACACAACCTTATCTTTTGGTAACAGGAATAGAAAAAGCTAAGATTCTTAAAATTGATTTAGAAGGAAATTATCAGCCTGATAAATATACTGCCCAACTGATAAAATCAATAGACGGGAACTTATATTGGATTGTTGATCATGAGTCAGCATCGCTATTAACATAGTTTACTTAAATTAAAAAACATGCACAATCATACATTAGTTCCACCGGGTGCCCCAGGCATACCTGCAAGATGGACATCTAGTGCAAAATCCGGTATCGGCAAAGCAATAAACCCTTTATCTGCGGTTAGTTTTACCATCAGCCATGGTATAGTTAATGAAATTTATTTTCCAAGAGAAGACCAGGCATGTACAAGGGATATGGAACTAATCGTAACCGATGGAATGGATTTTTTTTCAGAAGAAAAACGGGATACAAAACATACTACTACAATGTTTGCTGATGGGGTTCCGGCGTACGAGATTACCAACGAATGTCTGCAAAAAAGATATACTCTGAATAAAGAAATTATAACCGATCCGCTGCGTAATACGCTGTTGCAAAAAATAAAATTTGTACCGATGTCAGGCGTTAAAAGCGATTACCATTTGTATGTATTGCTGGCGCCTCACCTGGGTAATAGTGGTGGAGAAAATACTGCTTGGGTTGGAGATTACAAAGGTGTTCCAATGATTTTTGCAGAAAGAGATGGACTTGTACTTGCCCTGGCCTGTTCTCAAAACTGGTTAAAGCGGTCCGTTGGATTTGTAGGAGTTTCAGATGGGTTTAAAGATATTGAACAGCACAGACAGATGGCATGGGAATATCAACGGGCAGAAAACGGAAATGTAGCATTGGTTGCGGAAATAGATTTAGCCCAAGTGGAAGATTCATTTATTTTGGCAGTAAGTTTTGGGTTCGATGCTACAGAAGCAGGGCATCATGCTTGGGCCAGCATAATGGATGGATTTAGTTATGCAAAAAAACGATATACTGACGAATGGCAGGATTGGCAAAACTCATTATCACAACAGAATGATGCAAAAGAAAATATAGGAAACCTTTCTCGAATGAGCGCCGCTGTTCTTCGAATGCATGAATCAAAATCTTTTGTGGGAGGTACTATCGCCAGCATGTCTATTCCTTGGGGATTTTCAAAAGGAGATGATGACATTGGTGGTTATCACTTAGTGTGGCCACGAGATCTTGTACAAATTGCCGGTGGTTTTTTATCTATGCAATCAAATGATGATGCGTTCAGAATAATAAATTATCTGATGGTAACCCAGGAGGCTGATGGACACTGGCCACAAAATATGTGGTTGTCTGGAAAACCAAATATGTTGGGCATCCAAATGGACCAGGTAGCATTACCCATTTTATTAATTGATTTATGCAGGTATAATGGTGCTTTAGATCCACACATGATTCATACCTATTGGAATGTTGTAAAAAAAGCAGTGTCCTATATAATCAGGTATGGCCCATCTACCAATCAAGACCGATGGGAAGAAGAAAACGGTATCTCTGTATTTACGCTGGCCACCGAAATATCGGCATTACTGGCTGCGGCAGATTTTGCAGAAAAGAATAAGGAGCCTGCAATAGCAGCATATTGTCGTCAAACAGCCGATTACTGGAACGATAATATTGAACGATGGACTTATGTAACTAATACCACTTTAGCAAAAGAAGTAGGAGTGGAAGGATATTATATTCGTTTAAATCCAACAAATATCGATGCAAAAGATTTGGGTGAAAGAAGCCTGCAACTTAAAAATAATTTGCAGGGTGAAGGTTGGTTACCAATAAATGAATTGATTAGTATAGATGCATTGGCATTGGTAAGATTTGGATTACGTTCAGCAAATGATCCTCGAATACTCAATACTATTAAAGTAATTGATGCCAAACTGAAAGTGGATACAAAGCATGGCCCATGCTGGCATCGCTATAATTATGATGGATATGGTGAGCATTTGGATGGTAGCCCTTACGATGGTACAGGCATAGGTAGAGTATGGCCTTTGCTTACTGGAGAACGGGCACACTACGAAATAGCAGCAGGCAATTTTGATAAAGCAACCTCTTTATTGAAGACAATGGAAGCATTTGCAAATTATGGGTTATTTCCAGAACAGGTTTGGGATACAGCCGATATACCTGAGCAGGAATTATATTTAGGAAATCATAGTGGGTCTGCATTGCCATTAGTATGGGCACATGCAGAATATATAAAATTGTGTTGCTCACTGAAACATAAAAAAGTATTTGACATGCCCATGCACACATGGGAGCGTTACGTTCAAAATAAAACAATGGTGGATTGGGAAGTCTGGCGTTTCGAATCTCCTTGTCATACAATATCTAAAAAGAAATTTTTACGCATTGAAACCATGTCTACTGCTTTGGTGAGTTGGTCTGTTGATGGCTGGAAAACCACCAATGAAACTGCTTCTCATGATACAGGTTTGGGTATTCATATAACCGATTTGCCAGTTGGTGCAACAAAAGAAGCTAATATTTTATTTACTTTTTATTGGCCAGCTGTACAACGTTGGGAAAATAAAGATTTTGAAATCCACACAACGGATTGATGAGAATAGAAATACGAATAAATAAGTAATGGTTACCAGATGAAGTTTGATTTTTATGTTGTAAAACAAGAAATTTCAAAAAGAAGAGCCGAAGTCAATTTGCTTCGGCTCCTGAATTTCAAAAGGCACATTAATTTGTGAAATGAAACTGTTAGAGAACTGCAGTCTGTCTTTTGTAATTATTTTTTTTCATTCTTAAATTAGAACTGTTCATAATTTTCACAGAACCCTCATTCCTTTTATCATTCAAGCTTCCTTCTGTAGCTTTTAAAGGCAGCATATCCATCCGGGTTAATAGTTTTGCTAAAGTGATATCATTCCGGTTTTTAAATCCACAGACTTTCATTATATCAATTATAGTTTCGATCGCATCCTTATGAGAGTTCTCAATATCCCACTTTCGATAAGTATTCATTGAATTGTTAGGTACATTGGCACAAACTGAATCTGCTCCTAATGCAATCATTTTAAGAACATCAAATCCAGAAATTATATCACCAGCAGCAATTATTTTAATTTCTTTATGTAAACCATAATGTTGTAATGTTTTAGAAACAAACTGCAGGGCTTCGTACAATAACATTCTATTATCACTTTTAATTGTAGATATGCTGTCATTGGTTTCACCAACTGGGCTGTCAACCACTATATAGTCCGGGATGATATGTGTTTTCATCATGGCATAACATATTTCATAAAACTCTTTTTTATCTTCAATAAAAAGTTTAAAGCCAACTGGTTTTCCACCCGAAAGTTCCTGTAGTTTGCCTATAAAGAGAATCATTCCTTCTGCACATCTAAAAGCAGAATGCCTCGATGATAAAATACCTTTGCTCACCGGATTCCCATTTTTACTTTCTGCAAAGCCAACTGGTGAAACGCTGTAATAACCGGAGTTTGAAGCAGGAGTCATCTTTAATTCAATCATTTTTACATTTGGCCTTAAAGCATTCTTTTTGAATTGCGTCGCATTAAAATTTCCTCCTTCTTTTCTACATCCCAAATATTCCGGTCCAATTTGCCAAACCAGATCTTCTCCGTTTAAACAATATGTACTTATTTCATCTTCGGTAATATACGTAGACAAATTAATCGGTTCAGATTTTCGGCTTATAGAGGGAATATAAAATTTATTCATCCCATGATTATTGATTGCTGTAATATTTAAAATGTCTGCATGGTAAGGCTGGCTGCACCTGGAGTTGCCGACTAAAACATTTAAATCCTTTTCTTGAATTTTGATGTGATTGATGAAATCGGGCAGCCCGTCAATTTGAGAGGGATAGGGATGGTCTTCTTTATTAAACAAATAATAATTTCGAACAGCAACCTGCTTTTTACGACGAATAAAATATATGACTAAAGCTAAGAAAGCAATTGCAATTAATAAACTCAGAAACAGATTCTCATTATAAGTGTCTGCAGTCTTTATAATAACTGCATTAATCACTGTAAAAATTACCAAAAGGCCGCTACCCGTCCAGATTATTTTTTTAGTTGATACCATAACAATAAGTTTTTAAAATAAGCAGCCTGATGAGCCAGCAACCTGTTGAGATTTTCAGTAATTTAGAAATTTCGTTGATTTTTTATTCTACCTGACTCGTTTATTAAACACGAAAGTACCATACCGGCATTAAGGAGCTATTAAGGAAGAATTAGAAAGTGATTAGAAACTTTATTTTTGTATGGAATCGGCTGCAATGGGTAGTTCAATAATAAATGTTGTTTCTTTTCCAACAACAGAGTTCGCAGTTATTTGTCCATTGTGTAATTTAATAATACGGTGTACCAATGGCAAACCAACGCCAAATCCGGTTATTCCATGACTATCTTCTGATCTGAAAAATGGTTGAAAAATATTTGATAAGTCATTTTCGGCAATACCTTTCCCTTCATCTTTAATTGAAATAATTATTGTTGTTTTTTCAACAGATAAGTTCACTTTTGCTAAACCATTAATAGAGAACTTACAGGCATTGGAAACAATATTTTTTATGGCAGTAAATAATAGTTCAGCATTTCCAAATACTACCAATCTTTCTGCGTCCTCGGGTAATTGGTCAAATTCCAGCTTCACCGAATAGTGCTCATCAAATTTTATCATTTCGCCAGGGAGACGCATCAATATTTCATCAATTCTCACTAATTCAATTTCTATACCACCTGCCGTACCAGAAGCTTTGGCAAACTCCAGTAAGGTTTGGGTAAGTTTATTTAAGTGCCGTACATCCTGATAAACTGATTGCATAACTTTACGGTAATCTTCTGCCACTCTATCCCTTTGAAGTGATACTTCTAATTGGCTCGATATGGATGTTAACGGAGTGGATAATTCATGTGAAGCCGAAGATATAAAACGGCTCTGTATCTCAAAACCTTCCTGTAAGCGGTTCAGCAGGTTATTTAATGTTTTGGTTAAATAGTTCCATTCATCGTTTGCAGCTCCTGATTTTATCCTGAGTTTTAAACTTTGTGCAGAAATAACATTTACTTCATCTGCGATTTTTCTGATAGGAAGTAATAATTTTTTTGAAAAAACCCACCCAGATATAAATGCAATCAAATTTATACCAATAAAAGAAAAACACAGAATAACCTTTATACGCCGGAGCTCACTTCTTCCCTCGGCATCAAAAGCGGCAGCAATAATAACTACCCTGTCAGTACTATAATAACGGGCAATAGCTTCTTTTTTGCCAAGAGTAAAAAAATAAGTTGTTTTCGATTTTGCTTCATTTAAAATATAATTACTGATTTGTATGCTGTCATCGGTTATATCACTGTAAGCATAAATTCTTTTATTAAGCTGGTTATATGCCTGAATGCTTTCGTTTGTTATTGCTGTTATTTTTCTTGTGGTCGCATCTATTTTACCCATAATGGTTGAGTCAAATATTTCAGGCTGACTAAGTAAATCTGCAGTAGTTAATGTACGGTTAGTTAAATGCGTTTTAATATTATCTAGCCTGTTGCTGTAAGAAAAGTAATAGATGATACCACAAAACAGCGACAGTAGTACAAACATTATTAAGGTAAAAAACAATGTTATTTTAATCCTTGCCGGCATCAATTTTCTTTTAGAATATATCCCATACCCACATGGGTTTGAATTAGTTTATGTTCAAACTGTTTATCCACTTTATTGCGGAGATAACTTATATACACATCTATCACATTGGTATTAGTTTCGAAATCTACATCCCATACATTAATGGCAATATCCACCCGTGATACCAGTCTGTTTTTATTACGAAGCAGGTATTCAAGCAATTGAAATTCCTTGGCTGTAAGATTGATTAACCTGTTATCCCTTTTTACTTCTTTACTATCAAGATTCAGTTCCAGATCAGATGCTTTCAATACGTTTCCAACGGGTAGGTTTCTTCCCATAGTACGTTTAAGCAAAGACCTGATTTTAAGTAGTAGCTCCTTAAATTCAAACGGCTTAACCATGTAGTCGTCTGCACCTGCATCATACCCCTCCGTTTTATCATTCATGGTGCTCATGGCAGTGAGCATAAGAACCGGTATTTGCTCATTTGCGTAACGAATGGCCTTACACAGGTCGTAACCATTCATACCCGGAAGATTAATATCGAGAATAACCAGATTAAAATCATGAGCACAAAACAAGCTGTAGCCAAGTTTCCCATCATAGGCAACTTCTACATGAAAACCAATTTCAGTAAGCCCGAATTTTAGTGTATCAGCTATTTTTTGCTCATCTTCTACGATTAATATTTTTATGTCCTCCATACTGTATGAAAATATTTTTTTTGATACGGAAAGTTACTGCTTATCAATTAAGCATAGTAATAAATGAAACTATTCTAATCGTTTTCTAATTTCTTTCTAATGACCACCTAACAGTGGGGCTTTACATTTGTTCTATCAACTTCAAGAATTATAAAAAGGATACAATCTCTGCATGTCAATTCTTTTATCAAATATATTAGTTCCCGTAGATTTTAGTGTAAATACAGAAGTGGCTATAAAAAAGGCAATAGAAATGGTGAAGGCTCCAGGTGCCGTTATCCATTTGCTTCATGTAAGCAGCCCTCAACATACCTGGAATTATATTCTTAGCAGAAACGGGCATAGTAGCATGGATAAAGAAATATATTACAGCGAAGCCATGCGTAAATTAAAGGAGTGGAAAATAGCCATTGAATTAACCATTCCGCAAACGACAATAAAAATTTGCATGTTAGAGGGCACCGTTCATGCCAAAATTATTCAGGTAGCTGTACAAATAAAAGCCCAGCTTATAATTATAGCAAAAAAGAGGAGTCCGGATTTCTTTGGAATATCCGCTTCTGTTCACCCCAATCGTCTTGCCAAATCAAGTACTTGTCCGGTACTGACTATTAGAAGAGGGTCCATGCAAAACAAAATTAAAACTATTGTTGTTCCTGTACGTTCTTTTATCCCATATCGAAAAATTGAATTGGCAATTGAATTTGCAAAAAGAGATAGGGCCAAAATACATGTGGTTACTTTGCAAAGTAAGATGGCTACCTGGAATATTGAAAGGAATTATCTTCTTGAAACTTACCGGTTATTAAAAAGCAGGCTTACAAATGCAGTTGAATACCATGTTTTAAACGGTACGAATCTTCCAAAAGCAACCTTAGATTATGCGCAACATATTGGTGCTGATTTGATATTAGCTAACCCATGTTCAGAAACTAAAATTACAGTCTTTACCGGTAAGCATATGAATGATTTGCTCTTAGCATCTTCCAAATTACAAATCTTGTCGGTAGAACCTTATCCATATAGGCAACAAAAGAGTGATGAAAATTCTGTTTCGATTGAAAATACAAAACAAATTAATGTAGTGTGAAAATTTAAATTATTAATTTATGAAACAAAATAAACTAAAAGCAATTAAAGATTTAGGTCAAAGCATTTGGCTTGATTTTTTTGACCGGGAAATCATGGATTCGGGGAAGTTAAAAAAAATGATTGAAGAAGATGGGATCAGCGGCGTTACATCTAACCCATCCATTTTCGAAAAGGCAATCAGCGCCGGTTCAGATTATGATGATGACATTACATCTCTTTCGCAAACGAATGGAAGTAATGAAGCCATTTTTTTTGATGTAGCGGTAAAAGATATCAAACGTGCCGCGGGTTTTTTTAAACCGGTGTATATAAAAAGCAATGGTATGGATGGTTTTGTGAGCCTTGAGGTATCACCCCATCTTGCTCATGACACCGACGGAACCATAAAGCAAGCGACAGCATTATGGAAAGCAATTGACTGCAATAATGTGATGATAAAAATACCAGCTACCACAGAAGGTTTACCTGCAATCAGAAAATGTATCAGCGAAGGGATTAACGTAAACATTACCCTTTTGTTTGGTTTGCAGCGTTACCGGCAAGTTGTGGAAGCATACCTCTCTGGTTTGGAAGACCGGGTTAAAGCAAATAAACCTATTGATCAGATTGCTTCTGTTGCCAGTTTCTTCGTCAGTCGTATTGATGTTATGATTGATTCCAGATTGAAAAACGGTCTTTCTGATCTCAAAGGTGAAACTGCTATTGCTTCAGCTAAAAAAGCGTACGAAATTTATAGAGACATTTTTTCTGGTGAACGCTTTAAAAAACTCGAAGAAAAAAGGGCAAAACGTCAGCGGGTATTATGGGCCAGCACCAGTACCAAAGATGCAACTTCTAGTGATGTCAAATATGTGGAGGCGCTGATAGGCCCCGAAACTATTAATACCATTCCAGTAGAAACTCTTGAAGCTTTCAGGAATCATGGCCTGCCCGAAAATCGCCTGGAGGATGGTCTCAAAGATGCAACTCAGTTGTTGGCACACCTGAAAGAAAATAAAATTGATCTTGATGATATTACTCAAAAACTGGAAGATGAAGGCATCCAAAAGTTTAATAAAGCATACGATAAAATTCTTGGGGCTATTGAAAAGAAAAAATTAATGCATTTGTATGATTAAGTAATTTGAAAAATACAACGCATACTGTTTTAATACATAATTCAAATTTATATGGAAGAAAAATATAACAGCTCTACCACACAGCGGCCCGATGGCGATCGTATGATTGATGCCGCACTCGTTAGTATTGATTTGCCTATGGTTATAAAGCAGATCAAAAGCGAACTGCCATGGCAGCATAGTGACAGGAATGCCATCACAGTTTTTAAAACAAATGGTTTGCGCATTTTACTCATTGCATTGCATGAAGGTGCAGAAATGGTCAGGCATATCACTGATGGCCTCATTAGTGTACAAGTATTGGAAGGCAAGCTTCAATTTAATACAGACAAGCAATCTGTTGAATTATCCAAGGGACGAATGCTGGCGTTGCATGCATGTATTCCGCATAGTGTGCTGGCATTAAAAGAAACGGTTTTTCTCTTAACCCTGACAACCACATTAGAAGTATAATGAATTAGCCCTTAAAACCTAATGAATATGGAACAATATTTTGTAAAAATAAATGCGATCAATAAAATTACACATGATGTATTGAAGATTGAAACGGAAAAACCAGCAGGATACACCTTCATACCGGGACAGGCTACCGAAGTTTCCATAAATAAAGCTGAATGGCAGAACGAGAAAAGACCTTTTACTTTCACCTCTTTTCCTGAGAATGATTATCTCGAATTTACCATTAAAACCTACCCTTCACATAAAAGCGTTACAAACGAATTACTGCAACTGAAAGCAAATGATGAATTGATTTTGCATGATGTTTTTGGGGCTATTGCTTTTAAAGGCGAAGGCATCTTTATTGCGGGCGGTGCCGGGGTAACGCCATTTATTTCCATTTTCAGATTTCTGCAATCGAAGAATAAGATAGCTGGCAACAAATTAATTTTTGCTAATAAAACTAAATCCGATATTATTCTTAAAGAAGAATTCGAGAAATTACTGGGAAAGAATTTTATTAATGTACTGTCCGGTGAAAAAGAAGAAGGATACGAACACGGATACATTAATGAAGGGTTATTGAAAAAACATATTGCTGGCAATGACGTAAAAATTTATTTATGCGGACCCGAGCCAATGATGGATGCGATTAAAAAACAGTTGACCAATATAGGGATCGGCCTTGAGTCAATTATAAAAGAGGAGTTTTGAAATCAAAAATAAAAGTCATCATATTTAAGAAGTACAAATACTTTTAGAATGGTCCCGTGAGAAAATCCGGCAGACGAAATTGAAATAAAACGAAAGCAAATGAAGTCTTTAAACAGTTTATTAATAACAACGTCCAATAAATTGGATAGTGATGCATATGAGACTGGTGTCTGGCTTGAAAGTCTTGCCGCATCGTATTTTATTTTAAAAGACGGTGGAGAGTTCATAACGATTGCATCGCCTCAGGGAGGACAAGTTCCTCATGACTCTAAAAGTCTGTCTGCTACGGAGCATACTGAATATACAATACGATTTCAGCAGGACTCCCAGGCGATGTATCATCTTTCTCATTCACTTCCTCTTAATGAAGTGAAGGCAGGAGATTTCGATCTGGTTCTTCTTGCAGGCGGATATGGAGCTATGTGGGATTTTGCCGACAATGAACAATTGAAACAAATACTTGAAGATTTTAATCTTCAAAATAAGCCTATTGGTTTGGTGGGACATGCTGTAGTTGCGCTGGGTTCATTAAAAATGAATACTGGCGAACCTTTTGTAAAAAATAGAAAAATTACTGCTTTTAGTAACAGTGAAGAAGAATTAGCCGGATGGAGAGAGCATTCATCTTTTGCATTGGAATCTAAACTCATTGCACTTGGCGCCTTGTACAGCAAAGGGGCTGTTACTTCCAGTTATGTTGTAGTCGATAACAATATCATCACCGGCCAAAATCCGGCATCATCAGTTGAAACAGCAAAACAAGTTTTGGCTTTTGCACATCGTAAGCAGACTATTGAAATTGCAAATAGTAACAAATCAATTTAAGTTTATCATAAATTATTACAATGAAAAAGAACAGACTCTCACAAACACTGGCAACGGGGCTTAATACTCAAATGACAAAAGAAGCCTCGGCTTCTCAGATCTACCTCTCTTATGCGGTATGGGCATCAAATGAAGGGTTTGCTGGCATAGCAAATTTTTTATTCAGACATGCAAATGAGGAACGAAACCACATGATGAAAATTCTTGAATATATTTTAGAAAGAGGTGCTAAAGTAAAAATTGAAGCGATTCCTGCTCCACCAAAAGAGCTGACAAGTGTTCAGGATTGCTTTGAACAAATTTTTGAACAGGAAGTTGATAATACCAAGGGAATTTACAAACTGGTTAAAATGAGTTTTGATGAAGAAGATTGGGCTACCTGGCATTTTCTGCAATGGTTTGTAAAGGAACAAACGGAGGAAGAAACACTTGCATTAAATCTTCTGGATAAAATAAAAATTGCAGGTGGGGTGAAAGCAAGTGGCGAAGCTTTATATGCACTTGATAGTGATTTAAAAACAAAATCGGATGATGCTGCGTTGGCAGAAGATAAAACAGCTTCAAATCCCTAATAGTTAATTTTAACTGTAAAAGGACAAATTACTAACGATAAATCAGGAAGTGAATATGAAACTTAAGATCAAAAGAGTATATGAAAAACCAGCCAAAGAAGATGGCAAACGTATCCTGGTGGACAGGCTATGGCCACGGGGACTCACAAAGGAAAAAGCTGCTGTTGATTTATGGTTGAAAGAGATTGCACCGAGTACAGAACTCCGAAAATGGTTTGGCCATGAACCTGAGAAGTGGAAAGAATTTCAAAAAAGATATCACCGGGAACTCAAAAAAAATAAAGAACAAGTTTTAGTATTGAAAGATCAACATAAGAAGGGAGTAGTTACATTGGTATATGGCGCAAAAGATGAAGTGCATAATGAAGCCTTTGTACTTAAAGAATGGCTTAGCAGTTAGTTCTGGCAGCTAAAATAACATGGTAACATAAAAGCCAAAATCAAAAAAAAATGAAAAAAATATTAATTGCTCTGGACTATAATCCATCTGCACAAAAAATTGCAGAGACCGGCTATAAATTAGCATCTTCGATGAAGGCGAAGACTATTTTATTGCATGTAATTTCTGATTACACTTACTATTCCTACCTGAACTATTCGCCCATCATGGGGTTTAGTAACTTCGGTAATGCCGATGAAACTGATAGCGCTGTGGAATTGGAAAGAGCAGCACAAGATTACCTTAATAAATCGAAACAATATTTGAAGGATGAAACAATTCAAACGGTTATTAAAAACGGGGTTTTTGGTGAAGTTATATTGAAAACTGCAAAAGAATTGCACGCAGATATTATTGTCATAGGTACGCACAGCCGGCGTAGGTTAGAAAAGATTTTAATGGGAAGTGTAGCGGAGTATGTTTTGCATCACAGCTCAATACCACTATTTATTATTCCTACCAAAGGCTCTATAGAAGAAAAATAATGATTCCGCAGTTGATGTATTAAAAACAAATTATTGAGTTTATAAGACATAACTTTAAAAGACTATTTAATAAAACAGAAAAAGGTAAAATCATGTCAAAAGACCCTTTCCGGATAAAAAAATTATTAACCACAAAAAACGGCGTCTTCACTTATTATAGTTTGACCGAACTTGAAAACCAAGGACATAATATTAGTAAGCTGCCTTTTTCTATCCGAATTTTGTTAGAAAATGCATTGCGTAATTTTGATGATTTTGCTATCACCAAAGAAAATATTGAAACCATTCTTCATTGGGAACCGAAAGCCTCAGATAAAGACATTCCCTTTAAACCTGCCCGTGTATTGATGCAGGATTTTACCGGCGTTCCGGCGGTGGTGGACATTGCGTCACTGCGGGCAGAATTAGCAAGGAAAGGGAAAAATCCAGATGAAATAAATCCATTAATACCTGTTGATCTTATCATTGACCATTCTGTACAGGTTGATTATTTTGGAACAGATTATGCGTATGCCCGCAATATGGATGAAGAGTATAAGCGTAACATTGAACGTTACCTGTTTTTAAAATGGGCGCAAAAATCATTTAATAATTTCAGTGTGGTTCCGCCCGGTATGGGCATTTGTCACCAGGTCAATTTAGAATATCTATCGAAAGGGGTGATTGAAAGAAACGGAGAAATTTTTCCTGATACATTGGTAGGAACAGATAGCCATACGCCAATGGTAAATGGAATAGGTGTGGTAGCTTGGGGTGTTGGTGGCATTGAAGCCGAAGCTGCTTTACTGGGCCAACCAATTTATTTTATCATGCCCGAAGTGATTGGATTGAAACTTACAGGCAAACTTCCCTTAGGTTCTACCGCTACTGATTTGGTATTAACAATTGCAGCGCTGTTGAGAAAATATGGAGTGGTTGGAAAATTTGTAGAAATATTTGGATCAGGCCTTGATAATCTTTCTGTTCCTGACAGGGCTACTATTGGCAATATGTCTCCGGAATTTGGTTGTACGATTACTTATTTCCCAATAGATGATAAAACTCTGGAGTATATGCGTAAGAGCAATCGCAGTGAAGATCAGATACAATTGGTGGAAGATTATTGCAAAGCCAATATGCTTTGGCGAACTGGGAATGAAGATATTCATTACACTGATATTGTGGAATTGGATATTTCATCAATAGAGCCAACAGTGGCGGGCCCTAAGCGACCGCAGGATAAAATTTTATTGAAAGATTTTAAACCAAAATTTATATCTCTTTTGCATGAAAATTATGGACGTAAATATGTGGAACCAAAACAACTTAACCGTTGGTTTGCTGAAGGTGGCAGCCAGCCAGTAGTACAAGCTGTTAGCGAACAAACACCTGAAACTGAAATTGAGGAAACAGTAGTAAATGGAATGAAGAATGTTTGGGTTACTATTGGAGAAGAAAGTTTTATGCTGGCTGATGGTGCAGTTGTTATTGCAGCCATTACTTCTTGTACGAATACGTCAAATCCTTTTGTGATGGTAGGCGCAGGTTTAGTTGCAAGAAAAGCAAGAGAGCATGGATTAAAAACAAAGCCTTGGGTAAAAACTTCTTTAGCCCCTGGATCAAAAGTTGTAACGGATTATCTTGAAAAAGCAGATTTGTTAAAAGATCTTGAAGCAATGCAATTTCATACTGTTGGTTATGGTTGTACTTCCTGCATTGGCAACTCCGGTCCTTTACCAACTTTTGTTGCAAAGGCAGTAGATGAACATGATCTGGTAGTGGCTTCGGTTCTTTCAGGCAATCGAAATTTTGAAGCAAGAATTCACCCGCAGGTAAGAATGAATTTTTTAATGTCGCCGATGCTGGTGGTTGCGTATGCAATTGCCGGCAGAATAGATATTGATTTGATAAATGAACCCATTAGTTTCGATCCCAATCAACAACCTGTTTATTTAAAAGATATCTGGCCTTCTGATGATGAGATCAGTGATTTGATGAACAAAGTGCTTTCACCAAAAGATTTTGCAAAAAATTATGCAGAAATATTTGAAGGCAATGAAATATGGAGAAACCTTAAAATTCCTGATAATAAATTGTATGCATGGGATGATGACTCAACTTATATAAAAGAAGCACCTTTCTTTTATAATATTTCTGATGAAGCAGAACCGTTAAAAGATATTGCTGATGCAAGGGTCTTATTGGTATTGGGTGATAGCATTACTACAGATCATATTTCTCCTGCCGGGCAGTTCAATGAGCATTCGGCAGCAGGAAAATATTTAATAAGCCGCGGTGTAAAAAAAGAAAACTTTAATTCGTATGGATCAAGAAGAGGAAACGATGAAGTAATGGTGCGGGGTACATTTGCCAATGTGCGAATTAAGAATAAGCTGGCGCAAAAAGAAGGTGGCTATACTAAGTACTTGCCAACTGGCGAAGAAATGGCCGTATATGATGCTTCAATAAAATACAAGCAAACTGAAACACCATTGGTAGTATTGGCAGGAAAAGAATATGGTAGCGGTTCATCAAGAGACTGGGCTGCAAAAGGCGCATTCCTGCTGGGTATAAAAGTAATACTGGCAGAAAGCTATGAACGCATACACCGAAGTAATTTAGTTGGAATGGGTGTATTGCCTCTTCAATATTTGAATGGCGAATCTGCAGAAAAATTAGGACTTACCGGAAATGAGATATTCACTATAACAGGTATTGCTCATGATATCAAACCATTAAAAAAAGTAAAGGTCATCGCAAAAAAAGAAGATGGAACGGAGATTAAATTTGATGCCATTGCACGAATGGATTCAAAAATTGAAATTGAATACTACCGACACGGTGGAATTTTGCAGTATGTGCTGAGGCATTTTTTAGAAAAAGAATAATAAATAATAAAGCTATAAAAAATCAATCATGGAAAACGAAAACTTATATCCAATCACAACAAAAGAACTGGCTGATAAAAAAGGGGCGTTAGCGCCAAAAAATTTAGAAGCATGGCGAAACTTCAGCAAAACCGTATTTGAGCCAGGTGCGCTACCTGAAAAAACAAAACAATTAATTGCAGTAGCGGTAGCACATGTTACGCAATGTCCTTATTGCATTAGATCGCATTCAAAAACCGCTATGCGAAAAGGGGCCAGCAAAGAAGAAATTATGGAAGCTATTTGGGTAGCTGCTGAAATGCGTGCAGGGGCTGCTTATGCTCATGCAGTCATTGCTATGGATGAGATGGAGAAGCATTAGTGTTTATATTTTAAGAGAAACTCAAGTTGCACCCGGAGCTTTAGAAGCGATGATGGGACTTGAAAGTATATTACGGCTTCCGGATTGGAACGCCTGTTTTATGCTGGTTAAAACCAGAGGCAGGTGAAACAGAAAAGTGCCTCTATGCTTTAAGTGTCTAGTGGAAAACGTCTTCTTAAAAATGCCAAATGTTATTTGAACTCCCCATCTAGGATACGTAGAACAACAGAGTTATGAATTAAACTTCACAAAGGCTTTTGAAAACATTAATTCATTTGCAAAAGGTGTTCCGGTTTAATATTGCCAATCTGAAGTATTAGTGTAGGAAATGGATTTCACGAAAAAAACGGAAATAAAAAACCCCGATTAGAAAACCGGGGTATAAAACTGCTTGCGTATGTTACAAGTGTATAATACTCTTCATTACATTATCCACTATTCTGTCGCACCGGAGAAGATGAAAATGTAAAATGTCTTCTTTTTTATACTGAGAAGTCAATAAACTCCGCAGCATTACTTTTGCTCTGTTCAGACGCACTTTCACATTTACCTCGCTAATGTCGAGGCAGGCTTGGGTTTCTGCCACATTCATGTCTTCAATTTCCCGCATCACAAAAACCGTCCGGTATTTTTCCGGAAGCTTACTGATGGCATCTTCCAAAATGGATCTTAACTCTGTATTCATCATTTTAGTTACAGGGGTTTGCGAAGTTGTAGTTTGCTGATATAATACATGCTCCATACTATCACAATTCAATGTAATTGACCTTTTGCTTTTTTTAATACGAAGCAAACATTCATTGATCATAATTCTTGTTAGCCAGGTAGCAAAACTTGATTTACTCCTAAATTGCTGCAAATGTTGATACGCATTAACATAGGCTACCTGCATGGCATCTTCTATTTCAGTGTCGTTATGCATAATGGACATGCCAACTCTATATAAACGCTGATTATAACGCCGTACTATTATTGAAAAAAGATCTTTTTCACCGATAATAATGCGGGAGATTATTTCCTCATCGGTACTATTTCCGGTTGTTGTGGCTTGTGTTTTCTCCATGTTATACAATTGTCACTTTTATTAGAGTATGTCGGAAAGTAAAGGTTACAAAATTATATCATTTTCTTTCTTGTAACCTTCGGGCTTTTTTTTACTCTAATAAGTACTATAACACTCACTAAAGTAATGTTTTATATGAAAACAAATGGAATGCTTAAACCTTTACAGCAAATTAAATCAATAGAAGAACATGCATTAATGCTGGAAGATGAACATCTGAGCGCTGCAACTGATACGCCTTTACGAAAGGATGCTTTTGACCTGACGGATGCTGAGAAAATTAACCGGATTGCCGGACATTTCAAAGAAATTATGGATACACTTGGTCTTGACCTGACGGATGACAGTCTTAAAGGAACTCCACTAAGGGTGGCATATATGTATGTAAAAGAAATTTTTAGCGGACTCGACCCTAAAAATAAACCTACTGTTGCCTTGTTTGAAAATAAATATAACTACAATCAGATGCTGATTGAAAAAGATATTACTTTTTATTCCAACTGCGAACATCATTTTGTTCCTGTTATAGGTAAAGCCCATGTTGCCTATTTTTCTTCTGGTAAGATCATAGGCTTATCAAAGATCAATCGCATCGTTCAATACTATGCCCGCCGCCCACAGGTACAGGAAAGGCTAACGATGCAAATAACATCCGAATTAAAAAAAATTTTGCAGACAGAAGATGTGGCGGTTATTATAGACGCTGTACATCTCTGCGTTTCTTCAAGAGGAATTAAAGATATTCAAAGTAGTACCATCACGGCGCAATATGAAGGCAGGTTTAAGAAAGATAAACTACGTAATGAGTTTCTTAAACTTATAAAGTAAAAACCATGGAGCCATACAATGTAAAAATCATATCTATCGAACAAATTACACATGATGTGTTGCAAATTCAAACCGGGAAACCGGCAGGCTATGCATTTACACCAGGACAGGCAACGGAAGTCGCCATTAATAAAGAAAAATGGATCTCAGCAAAAAGACCTTTTTCTTTTACCAATCTGCCGGATGATGATTACCTGGAATTTATTATAAAAACATATCCGCATCACAGTGGCGTTACCAATGAGTTGCTTTCACTTAAAAAAGGAGACGAATTTATTATTCATGATCCCTGGGGAGCTATCCACTTTAAGGGGAAAGGAGTTTTTATAGCTGGTGGTGCAGGCATTACCCCGTTTATTTCAATTTTCAGGGATCTCGTATCCAAAAAGCAAATAGGTGAAAACCAATTGATATATGGGAACAAAACAAGAAAAGATATCATACAGGAATTATGGCTGAAGAAATTATTTGGCCCCGCCATGATCAATGTTCTTTCAGAAGAAATACGGACGGGTTATCATCACGGATTTATTAGCACCGGTTTTTTGCAAAGAACATTATTGAGTTACCATCATAAATATTATGTATGTGGCCCTCCTCCTATGACAGCATCTGTGTTACAGAGTTTGCATATGCTGGGCATTTCAGAAAATGTAGTAGTAACTGAAGTGTAAGTTGGGTGTATTTTTTAATTGTTTTTAAATAATAGGAATAACATTCTGTAACCTCTATAAACAGTTTAACTCTAATAAGTGAATCAAAAAAAACATATAATGAAAAAAAATAACAGAATAAGCGCAGCCGACTGTTTATTTATTGTTGCTTTGCTTTTTATCAGCTCTCCTTCCTTCAGCCAAAAGAATCCGGTATTATCAGATGCAGAAGTAGCATCCGTTGCAGTAGTAGCTAACCAGATAGATATTGACTATGCTGCTATCGCTTTGAAAAACACTAGGAATGCGGAGATATTGAAATTTGCAAACACAATGGCAAATGATCACAAAGCTATTATTGCACAAGCAGTGGCGTTGGTTACCAAGCTGGGGGTAACGCCAAAAACAAATTCTCTTTCCGAGAAATTGCTTGCAGATGCTGCCAATACAAAAAAGCAATTGCGTTCTAAAAAGAATAATGCCTTTGATATAGCCTATATTAATAATGAAGTGGCGTATCATAAAGCAGTAATTGGCGCAGTGGAAACCGTTCTTATACCCGAATCGGAAAATGCAGAACTGAAAGCATTATTACAGAATGTGGTGCCGCCACTGAAGGCGCATCTTGCACATGCAGAAATGGTTCAAAAAATGATAATCAAATGAAAAAAGCAATGAGTTTGATTGGAAAATGGGCCTGTCTTTTTTTAATGCTGGTAATAAGTAGTTGCTCTACGCCGGAAGACAAGGCCTCACCAGAAATACCGGTGGAAAAAAATCCAGTAGCTGAAATCCATACTGTTGAAATTACCCAGATGAAATTTTTTCCTGAAGAAATAACAGTAAAGAAAGGGGATAAGATTGTTTTTGTAAACCGGGATATAGTTGCACATGATGTAACAGAAGAAGAAACAAAAGCATGGAGTTCTTCGCCATTACAAACAGAACAAACTTGGATGATGGTGGCCGAAAAATCTACCAATTATTTTTGCAGCATACATCCAGTAATGAAGGGAAGAATAATCGTTCAATAATAGTTTAATGTTTATTGGTTTTGGTTGGTTATGTTTACAGGCCAGTCGTTTCATTCTCCATTGAAAAGGCTGGCTTTTTTTTATAATACATTTTTATTCATTATGATAATTCAGTGAATATCTGTAACATTTATCGCACCAAACACACTCGCAGATAAGCAGAACAAAAACAAGTGTAAAATTCAGGACTATAAATTATAATGAATATATTTTAATGAATTAAACTCTAATTAAACCTATATATCTGATGAGTTTTTTTATATCGTAAAAATCAATAGCTTTGCAGAATAATGTCGATAAATACATCAAATTGTATCTTAAACAAATCAATTCAGCATCTTATGCTGGATATGAGTGATTTTTATACCTGATCATTCCCGGAATTTCTTCCATTCTGCAATCATCTGTATTACTTCTCCAACTTCAAAGATTTTTACAATAAAACCCAGGCTCATAGTTAACTTTTGCCGGGCTTGGGTTATTTGCATTTTTAATTACTAATAATAAGTAATATACAAATCGTTTTTGTTATGTGCAGAAGTCAGCACAACAGATCCTCAGCAGGAACTTTCATTGTATTGCTGGTTTTTATCAATACTATTATTCTAAAAGAAAATGTAGTGTGGTTGAGGGAATTGTACTGACTCTTGTGGCTTACCATTCCGCTGTTGCTGATTAGCATTTTTTGGTTTCTCCGGGAAGCGACTAAACGATAGTAACCTGTCGAATGCATTCAACTTTTAATCACCTTAAATATACATCGTTTTACGTTTTTTATTTAATTCAGAAAAGCGGTGTACGACTTTCCTTTCTTTACTTATAGGGATAGTATACACCGTCACAGAAATATCAACAGAAAGCAAGACAATGAGATGCTTCTTTTAAACCCCTGCTGAAACAGGCGAGGCTGTAACACAGATTTTCGAGCATTTTTTAAATAAAATATTATGTTTACTAAACAACGGATACTATCATTCAGAACGATAGTTGTAATAACAATACTTGTATTAAATATTATTATCATCAATGCAGCCTGGTAATAAGCATAAGCGAAAGGAAACATACAGCGAAGAACCTTCGAAAAACTCAGGACCAGAAGGCCGTTGGCGCAAATTCAAATACGATGAAATTATTGCAATAGATAAAACATCGTTTGATAACACTTGGTTAAAAGATAAATCACTGGCTGATTTAGATAATCTTCCCGACCCCTGATGAACTAGCTATGGAGATTGTACAGAACTTGGAAGTAGGATTGGATAACTTCAGAGTCATTATTTAACAATTGAAGAAATAACACAGTTGAGCAAAAAGACATTTGACAGTTCGAACTCCAAAATTAAATTTAAAATTCGTCGGAGTTTCGCAGCAAGCACAGGTTTTAGCACAAATGAAAAAAGGCAATTCTGAAAAGAATTGCCTTGAATCGCATTTTGTTGACCCATAAGGGTTCGAACCTTAACTAACTGAACCAAAATCAGTAGTGCTACCATTACACCATGGGTCAATCCTGTACCAAAATTGCTTTTGGGATTGCAAAAATAGGGTTTGAGGGCTTTTGCACCAAATGGTTTTTAAAGGAATTATACAGTTTGTCCAGCATTTCTTAGCTCCAGTTCCTCCCGTTGTTTCAGTTCCTTAATCTTATCTAAGGCTCTCGCCACCACGTCACACATAATAGTATACAAAGCTCCTTCTTTGGGGTTTTCATAAATATGATCCAACGCAAGATCCTCGTTTGGAATAATAGTGGTTGGGATATCAGGGTTCACATTATCAATTCCTTCTTTCAGCAATCCTATAATTTCGTCAGCCGTTCTTCCCCGCAAATTTTTATCACAACGGATGATTATTTCATCAAAATGTCTTGCAGATATTTCTCCTAATTCCCGAATGTCTTCATCTCTTCTGTCGCCGGTTCCGCTAATAATGCCAATTTTAGAAGGATAATCCAGTTTACTCACAAAATCACAAAGCAAATGCAGGCCATGCGGATTGTGTGCAAAATCTGCCAGTATTGTGAAATGTTTGAAGTTGAAAAAATTCAAACGTCCTGGTGTCAGACTTTCACTTGGTATAAATGTCTGCAAACCTGTTCTGATATCCTCAATAGTAATATCTCTGAACAAATAAGTGGCAAGTACAGCCGGTAAGCAGTTATTAATATTATGTATTGCCTTTCCTTCATAGGTCAGCGGAATATCCCTTGCAGGAAGCACTCTTATTTTCCAGCTTCCTTTCATAATAGTTACATATCCGTTTTCATATACACAGGCCAGCCCATTTTTTTTTGCATGTTCTTTTATTCTTGGATTATTCTCATCCATACTGAACAAAGCAATATTACAATTAAGATCTTTCTTCATTTTATAAACAAGGTCATCATCAGCATTAAGCACAGCATATCCATGCGGGAAAACAGTTTCAGGCACCACCTGTTTTACTTTTGCCATTGCTTCAACTGTGTGAATGCCACCGAGCCCCATATGATCGGCGGCCACATTTGTTACTACTGCTACTTCACAATTCTGAAATGCAAGCCCTGATTTTAATATGCCACCTCTTGCACATTCGAGTACTGCAAATTCTACAGTGGGATCTTTTAAAACGAAAGTTGATGAAACCGGTCCAGTGCAATCACCTTTCATCATCAGTTGATTTTGTATATACACTCCATCTGATGTGGTATAACCAACTTTTTTGTTTGCACTCTTGGCAATATGTGCCGTTAACCTTGTTGTTGTTGTTTTTCCATTGGTTCCCGTTATTGCAATAATGGGAATTCTTCCCACACTTCCTTTTGGAAATAGCATTTCCACAACCGGCTCAGCCACATTTCTTGGCAAACCTTCAGAAGGGTCAATGTGCATACGAAAACCAGGCGCAGCATTTACTTCAAGTATTGCACCGCCATTTTCAACAACCGGTTTTCTAAGATCAGAAACCATAATATCAATTCCGCAAATATCAAGACCGATAATCTTTGCAATCCTTTCAAACATAAAAATATTTGCCGGATGCACTTCATCTGTTACATCGGTAGATGTGCCACCGGTAGAAAGGTTAGCTGTCGGTTTCACCATTACTCTTTCTCCTTTTGCTGGAACCGTTTCTAAAGTATACTTGATATCATCCAGCATCTTCTCTGTAAACTGATCAATAGTAATTTGGGTCAGCACTTTTTCATGACCAAATCCACGGCGTGGGTCTTTATTCGTTTCCTCAATCAGCCATTGAATGTTATGCTCACCATCACCCACAACAGAAGCCGGCGTTCTTAATGCAGCACATATAAATTTATTATTTATAACAAGGCAACGGAAATCAAAACCCGTAATAAATTTTTCAATAATTATGCTTCGCCCATATTTATTTGCAGCTGCAAATGCTTTTATTGCTTGCTCTCGGTTTACAATATTGGTGGTGTTTCCTTTTCCGTGATTACCATCAATGGGTTTTATCACCAACGGATAGCCAAATTTTTCGATGGCTGCATCCATCTCTTCTTCTGTTCTTATCACCGTTCCTCTTGGCACAGGTATTTCAGCAGCTTGTAACAATAATTTTGTTTCCTCTTTATTACAGGCAATGTCAACAGCAATATTAGATGTGGTAGATGCAATCGTGGCTCTTATTCTTTTTTGATTGACTCCATAGCCTAATTGTACAAGGCTTGCTTTATTCAATCGGATATAAGGAATTCCTCGCTTTGCTGCTTCTTCCACTATGCAACCAGTAGAAGGCCCGAGTCGGGTGTCCTCTCTTATCTCTCGCATTTCCTGAATATCATGTTCAAGGTCGTATTCAGTTCCATCAATTAATGCCTGGGCAATCCGTACAGCTGATTTTGCTGCAAAAACACCGGCATCTTCTTCCATATAACTGAACACCACATAGTAGATTCCTTCTTTTTCTCCATCCGGAGTTCTTGTTCTGCCAAAACCTGTGTCCATTCCGGCCAGAGTCTGAATCTCCAGAGCAATATGTTCAATCACATGCCCCATCCAGGTGCCTTCATCCACCCTCAAAAAAAATCCGCCAACAACAGCTTCACTGCATCGATGTTCTATTAACGTTGGCATCAACTTTTCCAGCCGTTCTCTGAAACCTGGAATAAGGTTGGTAGGCTGTTGCTCCAATTCCTCAAGGTCAAGTTTCATCTGTATCAGTTTTGGACGACGGATACTCCAATAATTAGGTCCTTTCAACACTTTAATCTCTAGTATTTGCATATACGTTTTAAGTTAAGCCTGCCTGACTGTAGACAGGGTTGGAAGTTAGTTTTTTTATTTTTTCTAGCCAACATTTGTAATTCTGCTCATCGTCCCTTGCGTCGCACACTTCAGCTGTGGGAATTCTATTCAGCAACCCACCCCAAACCCCCGTCCGAACGAGCCATCCGGGCGGGCCTCCCGGGAGGGGATGCTAAGCACAGCCCTTGCTTGGGCAAAACTTAAAATGATTTCAAGACTCTTTATCGATGAAAAAAATCACTAACTATATAGTCGGAAACTTCCCCTCCCTGGAGGGGCGGTATATGGAAACTAAACGCTATAACGAAATTGGGGTGGGTATAAATTTCCTACATTTATAAAAACAAAACATCATGCCAGCTTCTAACCGCAGAAAATTTTTACAACGGGCAGGAATTTTCTCAGCAACAGCATTTCTTTCCTCAATAGGCCAACCTGTATGGAGCAGAAACCTGTCATTAGTATTAAAAGAAGCCGAAGGCATTTCTCCTGAAGACCTGGCTATTGAAGAAGACTTCTGGTATTATATCCAGCAATCATTTACTGTTTCTCCATCTTTAATAAATCTGAACAATGGCGGTGTTTCCCCGGCTCCCAAAACCGTGCAGGAAGCCATGAAAAGATATTACGACCTCAGCAACGAAGCGCCGAGTTATTATATGTGGCGTATTTTGGATCAAGGTAGAGAGCCATTAAGAAAAAATCTGGCGAATCTTGCCGGTTGTTCACCAGAAGAAATTGCCATCAACCGGAATTCATCAGAAGGATTAGAGACAATCATTTTTGGTTTGCAATTGAAAGCAGGTGATGAAGTGGTAGCAACGTTACAGGATTATCCAAATATGATTAATGCATATAAGCAAAGAGAAATGAGGGATGGTATAAAAATAAAATGGATAAGCCTCGAATTGCCAAGTGAAGATGAAGATTATTTAGTTCGCCAATATGTAAATGCATTTACTCCGAAAACAAAAGTCGTTCACATTACGCATGTCATCAACTGGAACGGACAGATTCTGCCAGTGAAAAAAATTGCAGACGAAGCACATAAAAGAGGAATAGAAGTAGTAGTGGATGGTGCTCACAGCTTTGCTCATTTCGATTTTAAAATTCCTGATCTGCATGCTGATTATTTTGCTTCCAGTTTACACAAATGGCTGTATGCACCAATCGGCACCGGACTTTTATATGTAAAGAAGGAGAAAATAAAAAACATCTATCCTTTATTTGCAACCAATGAAAACCCATTGAAAGATGATATAAGGAAATTTGAAAACCTTGGCACAAGACCTTTTTATATTGAACAGGCCATTGGCAAGGCCATCGAGTTTCATGAAATGATTGGTATTGAAAGAAAAGAAAAACGGCTGCATTATCTGAAGAATTACTGGATGGAAAAAGTAAAAGGTCTTCCCGGTGTAAAACTGAACACATCTCTCCATCCTAAATGGGGTTGTGCCATTGGTAATATTGGTATTGAGGGAAAGAAACCCAATGAGTTGGATTCTTTTTTATTTACAAATTATAAGATACACACCGTTGCCATTACCTGGGAAAATATTGTGGGTGTTAGAATTACACCAAATGTGTATACCACTACAAAAAATCTGGATGTGCTGGTGGAAGGGATAAAGGCGTTTGTGAAAAGTTAAGTTTGAAGGGCTGAAATTTTTATAGAAAACCACAAAAGCATAAAATGTTTTATTCCCAAAGGGATGACCAGATATATTTCACCCCTTCGGGGTTTATTTATTTCATAAATCGTAAACTATAATAATTATATCCCTTCGGGATTATTATGAAAGGAGTTTAAATTACACTCAAAGCAAGGATTTATATGTCCACCCCACTCACTAACCGCAAAATAAATCTCCTTCAGGCTACTTCTATCAACATGATAGATATGGTGGGCATTGGTCCTTTTGTTGTAATGCCTTTAGTTGTAGGTTATTTTAATAATGGATTATTTATATGGGCATGGGTATTCGGAGCCATTACAGCATTGGTAGATGGACTGGTTTGGAGTGAATTAGGCGCTAAGTATCCACTGGCAGGAGGAACTTACAATTTTCACCGCATTGCTTATGGAGAGAAAGGGGGCAAGCTGATGAGTTTTTTATTTGTCTGGCAAACTTCTATACAAGCACCGCTGGTTGTTGCATCTGCAGCAATTGGGTTTGCCCAATATCTTACTTATATAGTTGATCTGAATTTCTGGCAGGAAAAAATGGTATCGGGTGGTCTTGTACTCTTTGTGCTGTTCTTGCTGTATCGTAAAATAGAAACAATCGGAAAAATCTCAGTTTTATTTGGTTCTGTTGTAATTGCTACTATCATCTGGATCATTGTTAGCGGATTAACACATCAGCAGCATGCTATACCATTAATTCCTATAGGTACGGATTCGTTCTTCTCTTTTGCATTTTGGGCAGCTGTAGCTAATGGGTCATTAAAAACAGTTTACAGCTATCTTGGTTATTATAATGTTTGCCATTTGGGAGGAGAAATTAAACGACCGGAAGTGAATATTCCCAGAAGCATTTTTATTTCCATTTTTGGAATAGCGACATTATATCTTTTAATGAACATCAGCGTAATGGGTGTAATACCCTGGCAGGAGGCCGGCAAAATGAATAAATATCTGGTAAGTGGTTTTATGGAACAACTATATGGTCATCAGGCAGGTGTAATTGTAACAATACTTATTTTATGTATTGCTATGTCTTCTTTATTTGCAGTGGTGCTGGGCTATTCTAGAGTTCCTTATGCCGCTGCGGTTGATGGTAATTTTTTTAAAATATTCGGGAAGTTGCATCCCACTAAAAACTTTCCACATATTTCATTATTGTTTTTATGTGGTCTTGGTTTTATTTTCAGTTTGTTATTTAAGTTGTCTGAAGTAATTACTGCTATTCTTGCCATGCGAATTGTTATTCAGTTTATGGCGCAGGCAGTAGGTGTGGTTTTATTACGTAGGAAAAACGGGACAGAAAATCTCCCTTTCAAAATGAGCATGTATCCGGTGCCCATTATAATTACACTATTGATCTGGCTTTTTTTATTTTATCATACTGGTTGGTTTGCCTTGTGGGGTAGTTTGATTGCTATAGTTGGTGCTGTTGTTTATTTTCTTTTTGTGAAAAACAGAAAGGAGAACAAATCAGAGATTGGAACCTGATGAAATATCGCTTTATTATTCTTTGGAGGTATAATCTACTATCCATTCAATACCGTATTTGTCTCTAAAACAACCAAAATATGAACCCCAGGGACTATCACCAATAGGCCCTTCTATTTGTCCTCCTGCTGAAAGCCCATTAAATAATCTGTCTGCTTCTTCTTTAC
>JBDSUW010000133.1:0-12451 GCA_039927535.1 Chitinophagaceae bacterium
AACGGGCAATAGGTTCGCTTATGTCATAAAAATAATCTTGAAGAAAATGACTGTATTCCATCTCTCCCATTTCTTCCGCTATATCTGTAGAATTATTTAGATCAACAAAGAGAAATAAACGTTCCTCTTGTTTAACTTGGTGATATTTACCAAGAATAATATTATAAATAGCATCTCTCCCCAGCTTTCGATGCAATTCATCCAGGAAGTTTGAGAAAATAGAAATGGCAAGTGCTAATCCCAAAAATTCAAACACTTTTCTTGTAGAAAAAAAATCATATAAGCTATCTGGAAATTGTTTCGTAGGTATTTATATTTAACCACATCACAATTACCATGATAAAGAAAAACAAGACCATAAACCACACAACTAATCTAAATGTTCTCAAAAAAAGATAAAGCCAGAAGCGATTGCGGCGATGACGGCGGCGAAATTCCTGGGATCTGGTTTCAAAAAAAGCTATAGCAAATCCTATAGGCAAGCTTACAATCAAAGAAGTTGAAGAACCAATACAGTTGAAACCATGCATTGCAAACGAATAAAAAGCAAACAAAAAAACTGACAAATAAATTATATAAACATTGTTCTGCGAAATTACTTTCCAGGGCTGAAGCAGATCGAAAGAGACTATTTCGTTTCTGTCAGGATAAGAATCCATTGAAGATTCCAGGTTGCTGGCGGTATTTTCTTTCTCATCAGGCATGACTTGTTTATTGGTAAATTTAGTGCCAAATTGATGGGATGAAAATAAAAATTAAAAGCAAAATTCTCAAGTAATCTTAAAATACCCTATTTTTGAACTCAATCATGAGAATATTTACACATAATCATCATCATTTCTTACTCTTCCAGAGTAGGCCATGAGGGAATTATGTTCTAAACATAGTCAAGGGCTTACTTAACGGTAAGCCCTTTTATTTTAAATAATACGTAATGAGTGAAACATTAAAAATTGCTGTTCAAAAATCCGGCCGCCTTTATGAAGGCTCGATGAAATTGTTGAAAGAATGTGGCATTGAAGTAAGTAACGGCAATAATCAATTAAGAGTTATTGCTGCCAATTTTCCAGTGGAAATTTTCTTTTTACGGGATGATGATATTCCTGAATATGTGCAAGATGCTGTAGCCGATATTGGTTTTGTTGGAGAAAATGTAGTAAAAGAAAAAAATAAGCAGGTTAATACAATAGAAAAATTAGGATTTGGAAAATGTCGTTTATCTATTGCCATTCCAAAAACAGATGCAATACAATCTGTAAATGACTTAAACGGAAAAAAAATTGCTACCAGCTATCCATTTATTCTCTCCTCTTTTCTCAAACAGAAAAATATTCAAGCTTCCATTCATGAGATAAGCGGCTCGGTAGAAATAGCACCAAGAATTGGTTTAGCTGATGCTATCTGCGATCTTGTGAGTTCTGGCAGCACACTTTTTACCAATGAATTAAAAGAGATTGAAACAATTCTGCAATCAGAAGCCATTTTAATCTCTAACAAAAATCTTTCAGCGGAAAAGAAGATCATTCTTGAAAGTTTGCAATTCAGATTAAGTGCTGTTAAAAAAGCAAAGAACAATAAATATGTACTGTTAAATGCTCCTAATGACAAACTGGATACCATTTGCAAATTATTACCCGGAATGAAAAGTCCAACAGTTTTGCCCTTGGCAGAAAAAGGCTGGAGTTCTGTTCATTCTGTGATTAGCGAAAATGATTTTTGGAATGTAATTGAAAAATTGAAAGTTAATGGAGCTGAAGGGATTCTTGTAATTCCAATTGAAAAAATGATAGTATGATTAAACGCTATAAATATCCCGATAAAAAAGAATGGGTTGAAATAATTGAACGGCCGGTTGCGGATTATTCTTCGCTTGAAAAAAAAGTGAAGAAGATAATGTTGAACGTAAAAGAGAAAGGTGATATAGCTGTTTTCAAATATTGTAAAGCTTTTGATGGAGTGAAGCTAAAAACTCTTTCCGTCAGTCAGAAAGAAATAGAAGCAGCAATCAAATCTGTTCCTTTAGAATTACAAAGTGCCATTGTACAGGCAAAGAAAAATATTGAGTTATTTCATAATTCGCAGAAAGAAGAAGTAAAGAAGATTGAAACAATGCCAGGCGTTACTTGCTGGCGGCAATCAAAAGGGATAGAAAAAATTGGATTATATATTCCCGGTGGCACTGCCCCACTCTTTTCCACCGTTTTAATGTTATGCGTTCCGGCTCAAATAGCAGGGTGTAAAGAAATTATTCTATGCACACCACCTGATAAAAAAGGGAAAATAAATCCTGCTATTTTGTTTGCAGCTCCATTATGCGGCATTACCAAAATTTACAAAGTTGGTGGCGTACAGGCAATAGCTGGAATGACATTTGGAACTGAAAGTATTAGTAAAGTTTTTAAAATTTTTGGTCCGGGAAATCAATTTGTAACAATGGCTAAACAAATGGCACAGCAACACGGCGTTGCGATTGATATGCCTGCCGGGCCTTCAGAAGTATTGGTAATAGCAGATGAAACCGCTGATCCGGAATTTGTTGCTGCCGATCTTTTATCACAAGCCGAACATGGACCTGATTCGCAGGTTATCTTAATTACAACTGATGAAAAATTAGGAAAGCAAGTTGTTGATGCTATTTCAAATCAAATTAAACTTTTAACCAGAAAGAGTATAGCAGAAAAAGCGTTGAAGAATAGCAAACTGATCATTTTAAATACTATTGAAGAGGCAATCCAATTATCCGATTTATATGCTCCTGAACATTTGATTATTGCTTGCAAAAATGCAACCGAAATTGCACAACAAGTTTCAACTGCAGGGTCGATTTTTATTGGAAATTACTCGCCGGAAAGTGCCGGAGATTATGCCAGCGGAACAAATCACACTTTACCTACTAATGGATATGCGGCAATGTATAGTGGAGTTTCTTTAGACAGCTTTGTAAAAAAGATTACTTATCAGCAATTAACAAAAGAAGGATTGGTAAACATTAGTAATACTGTAATGACGATGGCAGCTGCGGAAGGATTGGATGCCCATAAAAATGCAATAGCAATCAGATTAAAAAAGTAAAATGGAATTTAAGTTAGATGATCTCGTAAGAGAAAATATTAAAAGAATGAACGCCTATTCATCTGCAAGGCATGAATACAAAGGCGAAGCCAGTATTTTTTTGGATGCCAATGAAAATTCTTTTGGTTCTCCGCTGCCGGTAAATTATAATCGCTACCCAGATCCCCTGCAATGGGAATTAAAAAACAAACTGAGCAGCATAAAAGGGGTTCCCGCTGAAAATATTTTTTTGGGTAATGGAAGCGATGAGGCTATCGATCTGTTATTCCGAATTTTCTGTGCTCCGGGAAAGGATAATGTAATCATCTTCCCTCCTACGTATGGCATGTATGAGGTTTGTGCTGAAACAAATGATGTGTTGGTTAAGAAAGTTCCGCTGTTGGAAAACTTTCAGCTCAACCTGCAAGCCATTGAAGAAGCCATTGACGCAAACACAAAACTGATCTTTGTATGTTCTCCAAACAATCCTACAGGTAACAGTATCAACAGAACAGATATTGAAATGCTATTGAATAATTTTGATAGGTTGGTGGTGATTGATGAAGCTTATATCAACTTTGCGAAACAAAAAACTTTTATTCCTGAATTAACTGAATATCCGAACCTTGTTATCCTTCAAACACTTTCAAAAGCATGGGGATTAGCTGGACTAAGGCTGGGCATGGCTTTCGCTGGTGAGCCAATTATTAATTATTTGAATAAGGTAAAATATCCTTACAATATCAATTCATCAACTCAGCAATTGGCAATAGAAGCGTTAGGAAATATTTTAAGCATTAATAACTGGACTAAAACTACGACACAACAAAAAGAATGGCTTTCAGCAGAACTTGAAAAATTAGATTTTACGCAGGTTGTTTACCCATCTGATGCCAACTTTATTTTAGTTAAAATGAATAATGCCAGAAGCATTTATGAATTTCTTTCAAACAAAGGAATTATTGTCCGTGACCGTTCAAAAATTATTCTATGTACCGATTGTTTACGTATCACTATTGGCACTCCTGAAGAAAATAAAAAATTAGTTTCAGCTCTAAATGATTATTCGAAATGAAGAAAGTATTATTTATAGACCGTGACGGCTCTTTGATAAAAGAAGTGCCTCCCACATACCAGATTGATTCGTTTGAAAAATTAGAGTTCTATCCTGATATGTTTACCTGGATGAGCCGGATTGCTAAGGAATTAGATTTTGAATTGGTAATGGTTAGCAACCAGGATGGTTTAGGAACAGCCTCTTTTCCTGAAGAAACTTTTACACCAGTACAAAATTTTATTTTAAAAACGTTGGAAAATGAGGGAATAGTTTTTTCGAAAATTCTGATTGACAAATCTCTACCGCAGGAAAATGCGCCAACTCGTAAACCTGCTACAGGAATGTTAACGGGCTACCTGGGAAATTCTGAATATGATATTGCAAATTCCTTTGTAATTGGTGACAGGGTTACAGATATTCAGCTTGCAAAGAATATGGGTTGCAAAGCAATCTGGCTAAACAATGACTCTACACTTGGTGCCAATGAAATAAATAGTGGTGAATCAAATTTTGAAGAAACAATTGTTCTAGAAACTAATAGCTGGAAATCTATATATGAATTCCTCCGGCTTGGACAAAGAATAATTCAACATGAAAGAAATACAAATGAAACGAAAATTCAGCTTTTGATTAACCTTGATGGAAAAGGTAATGGTGTAATTGATACTGGCCTTAATTTCTTTAACCATATGCTTGATCAATTAAGTCGGCATAGCGGCATTGACATAATGCTCAAAGTGCAAGGCGATTTACAAATTGACGAGCATCACACAATTGAAGACACCGCTATTGCATTGGGAGAAGCTTTCGCAAAAGCATTGGGCGATAAAAAAGGAATAGAAAGATATGGCTTTACACTTCCAATGGATGATTGCCTGTCGCAGGTTGCCATTGATTTTGGAGGAAGAAGCTGGCTTGTCTGGGATGCAACATTCCAAAGAGAAAAAATTGGCGATGTTCCAACAGAAATGTTTTATCATTTCTTCAAATCATTTTCAGATGCAGCAAAATGTAATCAGAATATAAAGGTGGAAGGAGATAACGAACATCATAAGATTGAATCAATATTTAAAGCATGGGCTAAGGCTATAAAAATGGCGGTAAAAAGAGATGCGAATAATATGCAATTACCAAGCACAAAAGGAACACTCTGATGAAAGTTGCAATTATTAAATACAACGCTGGCAATATACAATCCGTTTTATTTGCATTAGAAAGAATCGGCATCCAGGCAATTGTAACTGACAATACCGAAGAAATAATAACAGCAGACAAAATAATTTTCCCAGGGGTAGGTGAAGCAAGTACTGCAATGAATTACCTGAGAGAAAGAGCTCTTGACCAGCTTATTACTTCTTTAAAACAACCTGTACTTGGTATCTGCCTCGGCATGCAATTATTATGTTCTCATTCTGAAGAAGGTGATACAACCTGCTTGAATGTGTTTGAAAATGTAAGAGTACGAAAATTCATCTCAGTCAACAATGAATTCAAAATTCCACAAATCGGCTGGAACACTATTTCAAAACTACAATCAAACCTATTTAACAACCTAGCTGAAAATAGCTACTGTTACTTTGTGCATAGCTATTATGCTGAAGAAAATAAACAGGCCATTGCTAAAACTAATTATATACAACCTTATAGTTCTGCATTAAACTATAAAAATTTTTACGGTGTTCAATTTCATCCAGAAAAAAGTGCAACCGTTGGCGAACAGATTTTAAAAAATTTTTTAAGCTTATAAAATGACAATCATACCTGCTATAGATATAATAGACGGTAAATGCGTAAGGCTAACTAAAGGCGATTACAGCCAGAAAACAATTTATAATGAAGACCCTTTGGAGGTAGCCTTGCAGTTTGAAAATTCCGGTTTGCAAAGACTACACCTTGTTGATCTTGATGGCGCCAAAGCAGGCGATGTAAAAAATTGGAAAGTGCTGGAGAAAATTGCAGGTAAAACAAAAATGGTCATTGATTTCAGTGGAGGAATCAGTACACAAAAAAATCTGGAGATCACTTTAAATTCCGGAGCAGCTTTTGCATCCATAGGAAGCATTGCAGTAAAAGATGAATTTACCTTTACAGGATGGCTGCTGGCCTATGGTGCAGACAAATTTATAATCGGTGCAGATGTAAGAGTTGAGCAGATTCTTATTAAAGGCTGGACAGAATCAACATCATTAACGGTATTTGATCTGATAGATAAATACAAATTAAAAGGTGTGAAGCAATTTTTCTGTACCGATGTATCGAAAGACGGTTTACTTGCAGGTCCATCTATTGATTTGTATAAGAAGATAATCAATGAGCATCCTTCAATTGATCTGATTGCAAGTGGTGGCGTTTCTTCCATAAAAGATTTGGAAGAATTAAGGGAAACTGGTTGCAGCGGGGCAATAGTCGGTAAGGCTATTTATGAAAATAAAATTTCATTAATTGATTTAAAGAAATTTATATAAATAATGTTGACCAAACGCATCATACCTTGTCTCGACATTAAAAATGGAAGAACCGTAAAAGGAACAAATTTTGTTCAACTACGAGATGCAGGTGATCCGGTTGAATTAGCTATGCGGTATTGCGAAGAAGGTGCGGATGAACTCGTATTTCTGGATATAACAGCAACAACTGAAAAAAGAAAAACGCTGGCAAACCTAGTAAGAGAGATTGCGACACATATAAACATCCCTTTTACTGTTGGTGGCGGCATCAATTCAATTGAAGATGTAAGTATATTGTTGGAAAATGGTGCTGATAAAATATCAGTGAATACTTCAGCCGTAATTAACCCAGAATTGATAGATAAGTTAGCGGCTAATTTTGGAAGTCAATGCATTGTGGTTGCTATAGATGCAAAAATTATCAACGGCATCTGGACAGTTGTAACACATGGTGGCCGAAAGCCAACTTCACATAAAGCTATTGATTGGGCGAAAGAAATAACAGCCAGAGGTGCCGGAGAAATTCTATTGACATCAATGGAGAATGATGGCACAAAAGCTGGTTTTGCAATTGATATAACAAAAGAGGTTTCAACAGCTGTTTCAATACCTGTAATTGCTTCCGGCGGTGCAGGAACTATTGAGCATTTTAAAGAAGTATTTGAAACAGGCAATGCAGATGCAGCATTAGCAGCAAGTATCTTTCATTTTAGAGAAATTCCAATTCCAGATCTAAAGCGATATTTGTATGAAGAAAATATTCCAGTCCGGTTATGATATTTATCATTTTCATATCGCTGTTAGTGATTATTTACTTAGTTAGGTATTTTGACCATAAAAGAGATGAACGAAATGAAACCAGTTACGAAAGAAGGAAAGATGCTTATACCAACTTGCTTAATTCTTTAAAAGTGAAAGAAGATAAATCTAATACTGAAAATATATGAACCCAGATTTTTCAAAAAATACAGATGGATTAATTCCTGTCATTGTACAGGATATCAATACAAAAACAGTATTGATGCTAGGTTTTATGAATAAAGCCGCTTTTGATCAAACACAAAAAGAAGGAAAGGTCACTTTCTTTAGCCGTAGCAAACAAAGACTGTGGACTAAAGGAGAAGCTTCAGGCAATTTTTTATTAGTTAAAGAAATATTGATTGATTGCGATAACGATACTTTATTAATAAAAGCAGCACCGGCAGGACCAGTTTGTCATACCGGTGCTGATACATGTTTTAACGAGAAGAATGACTCCTTTTCTTTAAGCAAATTAGAATCAGTTATTACTGAACGAAAAAACAATCCCGGTGAAGAATCCTATACATCTTCACTTTTCAGAAAAGGCATTAATAAGATTGCGCAGAAAGTTGGTGAAGAAGCAGTGGAACTGGTGATTGAAAGTAAAGATGATGACAGCGAAAAATTTTTAAATGAAGCAGCAGACCTGCTTTTTCATTATCTTATATTGCTACAAGCTAAAAATTATTCCTTGAAAGACGTGGAAGCAATTTTAGCAACAAGACATAAGCCGTAACTTTTTAAAACATGTAAGCATCAAATAATATCTTTCTCTATTGCATACCTTGTAAGATCTGAATTTGAACGCAGATTCATTTTTTCCATAATGCGGGAACGGTAAGTGCTGATGGTGGTTGCACTCAAAAATAACTGTTCTCCTATTTCCGTAATAGTTTTACCAGCTGACAGAAGTTTGAACACATCAAACTCACGGTCAGACAGTGTTTCATGTAAGGGCCGCTGAATTCCTGTATCCACTGCATCAGCAAGCTTTTCTGCAATTTCAGGAGTAATAAATTTTTTACCTAACATTACAGTTTCAATTGCCTTTACAATATCATCATGAATAGTTTCCTTTCCTAAAAACCCTGATGCCCCTGCTTTCAAAACCCTTACAGCATATTGATCTTCGGGATACATACTCATTATCAAAACCGGTAATTGTGGTGTTGATTTTTTTATTTGGTTTAATGCATCCAAGCCACTTCGACCCGGCATACTCATGTCACAAATTACAACATCCCATTTTTCGTTCAAAGTGGAAGCAATCAACACTTCTGCATTTCCTGCTTCCCCTATAATTGCAGCAGGATATTGCTCAAGCAAAATTTGTTTTAATCCTTTTCGGATAACAGCATGATCGTCTGCAATTATAATTTTTAGCATCCTAACCTAAATTAAGTATTTCATTTTTGCAAAACAAGAAATTTGTCTTGTCGAAAATAGCAAAATTGGTCAGCACTTAAAGAGAATATAAAATTGGTGATTAAAACCCTTGCTCATTAATAAAATTTACAAGGACAGCAGTATTTTTCAGGTTAAGCTTTTTGAGAATATTGTATCGATGTACTTCCACCGTTTTAATTGAAATATCAAGATTTATCGCAATTTCCTTGGAAGAAAGGCCTTCTCTAATCAATTTTACAATTTCAATTTCTCTGCGTGAAAGGGAATTCATATCAGGCCGTACTACATCTTCTTCCAGTTCCTGCTGGGCGAGAATGTTTTTAACCTCTTCGCAAACATATTTTTTACCATTGTTAACTTCCACAATGGCTTTCAGTAATTCATTTTTTGATGAATTCTTTGTAACGTAACCCATTGCTCCCAGTTGTAGCATTTTGCGGGCATATGCAGGCATGCTGTGCATGGAAATTCCAATAACTTTTGATCCAGGAGAATGTTTACGCAAAAGCTGTGTAGTCTCAAATCCGTTGACAGGAGTCATATTAATATCCATCAAAATTATTTGAGGCATTTTTTCCCTGGCTATTTCAACGGCATCCATGCCATTACTGGTTTCGCCAATAACATTGAAACGGGCATCGCTGTTAAGTATCAAAGCCCAGGATTCCCTTATAAGTTTATGATCGTCTACTAAAAGGATGGTGATTTTTTCCATTGGACAATAATTTTAAAAGTGTGCCTTAAAATTTATTCTTCACCAAAAAATCTGAAATAAAATTTTTCAATTAAAATGGATTTAAAAACGGGGGCAAAATATTATTTACTACTTATTTTTTAGGGTTTCTCACTATTCTTTTATAAGTGCAAAGTAACAATAGCATTTGGGAACAATAAATAATATAATGCTACTTAAAAAAATAATCGTTAATCTTTTTATTTGTAGTAAATCAGCTACAAGGATTAAACAGAAGCCTAAAATAATGTAAAAAAAAAGGCAAGTTGTAATCACTTGCCTTTTGTGGAGGTGAGGGGAATCGAACCCCTGTCCAAACATATTCTTCAAAAGCTTTCTACATGTTTATTCAATTTTGTATTGTCGGGAACCAACTGGAAAAAGACAACCGATTAATTCCGTAGCTGAATAGTCTTGAGCAATCAGCACAGCCTGTGATTACAGCAACCTGTTTTGTTGTTGAGTCGGCGGCAGGGCATGGTAACAGATCAACCGGCCCGGCGGCCCATATGACTACTTAATCACTGATTAGGCAGCCATGGCATACTGTGTATTGCCATTTAAAGTTTTCGTATTCAGATTAAACTGCTAATTACGCAACGCAGTACATGCTTACACTTCCAAAGATCTACGCTGTCAAAACCCGGCACCCCCGATTTGTTGAACAGCAACTGCAAATCTACAAAATTCCACACTGATGTAATATTTCATTTATCTAAGTAGCAAAGAATCGAGTAGTTTTATTCTATGACTAAGAACGGGCCAAAAGAAAGTTACGAAGCAAGCTTAATTACTCTTGCTAAAGAATTAAAACAACTACAACGAAATAAAAGAAATCTTACATGGAAAAGGCTTTTTTCATTTATTGGTGCAATAGCTGCAATATGGTACTTATCGTCTTTTTCATGGCTTTTAGCAGTTACTGCTGGCATTATACTGATAAGCTTCTTTGTGTATTATGTATATAAAGACCTTGCTAATAGTAGCGCTATTGACAATAGTTTACTATTAATTTCTATCAACAAAAAAGAAGAATCGGCTTTAAGTCATCAGTTTCTCGAATTTCCAGATGGAAATGAATGGAAGCCATCTCTGCATCATTATGCAAATGATCTGGATATTTTTGGCAGAGCTTCTTTGTATCAATATGCAAACAGAACTACATCGGAACAGGGTAATAAATTGTTTGCCGATTGGCTGCTTTCTCCAGCAAGCATTGCTGCTATTAAACAAAGACAGGAAGCTATAATTGAATTAACACTGGAAACAAAATGGCGACAGCAATTACAGGCATATGGAGTAAATAATCAGCTGACTTTAAAAACTGAAAAAAATATTCTTGAATGGTTAAATGAAGAAAGCAGGTTTATCAAAAATAAGTTTTGGGGAATGCTGAGAATTTTATTTCCTGTATTAAGCTTCACAGTTTTAGGGTTATATATTGCCGATGTCATTTCGTTCGATCGGTTCCTTCCAATTATGTTGGTGTTTCTTGCCATTTCGTTCTGGGTTTCAAAACTGATAATGCCAGATTATGTAAGACTGAATAAAATAACCGGCGAACTGGAAACATTGTCTTCAAGTATCAGTTGTATAGAAAATAAAGATTTTGCAAGCCCTCTCCTTACAACACATAAAAAGAATTTTAATTCTAATGAAGCAAAAGCTTCGTCAACTATCAAAAGTTTAAAAAAAATACTTGATCGTCTTGATTATCGGCTAAACCCAATTGTATTTATTCCGCTTAGTGCTTTTGTTTGTTGGGATCTTCAACAAATTTTTGCATTGGAAAACTGGAAGCGAAAAAATAAAAAGGTTACTGCCACCTGGTTTTCTTCATTGGCAAATTTTGAAGCCCTCTCAAGCTTAGCCAATCTTTCTTTTAATCATCCTGACTGGAGTTTCCCTGAAATAGTAAATGAAGATGCCGTATTTATTGGTGAAGAAATTGGCCATCCTTTAATTCCAAAAGAAAAAAGAGTAACAAGTTCCTTTTCTACTGCAGGTGTAAACCAGATTAATTTGGTTACCGGCTCTAACATGGCAGGGAAAAGTACCTTTTTAAGAAGCGTTGGAGTAAATATCGTTCTGGCAATGATGGGTTCTCCTGTTTGTGCCAAGCATCTTTCTGTTTCTCATTTAAAAGTAATGAGCAGCATGAGAATAAGCGATAACCTGGAAGAAAGCACATCCACTTTTTATGCTGAGTTAAAGAAATTAAAAGAGATTATTGATGCTGTTTATGCCAACGAAAAAGCCTTTCTACTCCTTGATGAAATTTTAAGAGGCACCAATTCTGCCGATAGGCATACAGGTTCTTCAGCCCTTTTAAAACAGTTAATAAAACATAATGCAGCCGGAATTGTGGCAACACATGATTTAGAATTAGCAAAACTATCAGAAGATTTTCCTGCTAATATTCACAATTATCATTTTGATGTAAAAGTGAATAACGATGAATTGTATTTTGACTATAAATTAAATAAAGGTATCTGCCGCAGCATGAATGCCTCTATTTTAATGAAGAAGATTGGAATAGAGCTCTAACTATTTCCCCCAACCAAACCAGTCGTTACCATTGGCGTAAAGCATCAAACCGAGTAAAAGAACCATACCGGCAATTTGTGCATACTCCAGAAATTTTTCATTTGGTTTTCTTCTTGTAATCATTTCATACAAGGTAAACATTACATGGCCGCCATCCAATGCAGGTATAGGCAGCAAGTTCATAAATGCTAAAATGATAGAAAGAAATGCTGTAATGTTCCAGAATGCCTCCCAACTCCAGGTGGTTGGGAATATTGAACCTATGGCTTTAAAACCGCCAACTCCTTTATAAGCACCGGTTTTTGGATTCAATATTAATTTGAACTGATCGATATAATCTTTCAACTTTTCACCAGCCTTTCTAAAACCTGCGGGGAACGCAGCAAAAAAACCGTACTTGGTTTTTGT
>JBDSUW010000134.1:0-12350 GCA_039927535.1 Chitinophagaceae bacterium
CAGAAATCCTGGGGCAAGGGCTATGCTACCGAGGCTTCATTCGCCTCTCTTAACTATGGATTTAATAAACTACGGCTTCCCCGTATTGTTGGCAGGGCAATGCCCCAAAACATTGCCTCGTTAAGGGTTTTAGAGAAATGTGGTATGAAATATATCGGAGAGGATATTGTAGACGGCCACCCTGCAAAAACCTATGAAGCGATAAATCCCCGCCTGCCCGCCCGGATGAACTCGTTCGGACGGTATTGATTAGTCGGGCAGACGCTTATCATTCAATAATACCTTTCAGGTAATTAGTGGCTATTTAACATTTCCGAAACGTTTCGTATTTCAAAAAATGTCATTATATTTGACTACGAAACTTGACGTAGATAATCTAAAATTAAAAATATGCGAAAAATAATTTCAAAAATGAATATCCTGATTGTTGCTTTTGGTTTGTTGATACCGGCGGTATTGGTTGCTCAAAAAGAGGAGAAAGTTAAAGAAGTAAAAGAAAAAAAAGAAGTGCGTCAAATCATTATTACCAGCAAAGGAGATAAAGATGAAAAGGTGGTTATCGAAATAAAAGGTGATAACGTAACAGTAAATGGTAAGTCAATTGATGATTATAAAGTGGGTGATCTAAAAGTAAAAATGAATAAGCTAAAGGATCTAGAATCACTCAGTTTTGAAAGAATGCCGGGTGCTGGTGTTTGGAATTTTGATATAAAAGGAGATAAAGATGGCAAAGGTGGTAATTTATTTAAAATGTATTCTACGGATTCAAATCTTGCTATGCTGGGCGTAACCACTCAAAAAACAGATAATGGAGTGTTGGTACAAAGTGTAACAAAAGAAAGTGCGGCAGAAAAAGCAGGTTTAAAAGAAAATGATATCATTACAAAAATTGATGATACTAAGATTTCAGAACCAGATGATCTTTCTGCTGCTATTAAAGAACATAAGCCGGGAGATAAAGTAAAAGTTACTTATCTACGAGATAAAAAAGAACAAAAGGTTACAACTGAGTTAACCAAATGGAAAGGCGTTAATGCATGGTCAATGGGCGAAGGCAATAATTTTAATATGAACTTTGACAATTTGCATTTGGATAAAATGCCTAACCTTGAAGCACTGAAAGGTTTGCGGGCCCCAAACAATCAATACAGAATATTTTCTGGAGGAGCTCCAAAATTGGGAATATCTGTACAGGATACGGATGATGGAAAAGGTGTAAAAGTTATTGAAGTAGATGAAGAGAGTAACGCTGCAAAAGCAGGTATTAAAGAAGATGATATAATTACTGAATTTGACGGAAAGACAACCAATAGCACAGACGATATAGTAAAAGCCATGAAAGAAAGCAAAGAAAAAAATGCTGTGATGATAAAATTGAGTCGTAACGGGAAATCCATGAACATTGAAACAAAAATTCCACGAAAAATAAAGACAGCAGATTTATAATTACTATCAGTTTACAGCGTAAAAGCCGGGTTTGTCAGCAAATCCGGCTTTTGCAATTTTAAGGAAATTCATAGGTTTCGTTAAAGCTGAGTGCTGTATTTTTGCGGCCTTGTAAATATGGCCGATTTTGATGCATATGAAATAGTAGTGGGCTTGGAAGTGCATGCCCAGTTAATGACCCAAAGCAAATTGTTTTGTGGCGATAGCATTGCTTATGGTGCAGAACCCAATACGCATGTAAGTCCCATTACTTTAGGTCATCCGGGTACCTTGCCAAAAATGAACCGCAAAGCAATTGAGTATGCTGTTAAAATGGGATTGGCCTGCCATTGCAAAATTGAACAGCACAATTATTTTGCCCGTAAAAATTATTTTTATCCTGACCTGCCAAAAGGTTACCAGATTTCTCAACATACAACGCCGATCTGCAAAACAGGTTTTGTAACTATTAAAACAGGGGATGAAGAGAAAAATATCCGCCTAAACAGAATTCATCTGGAAGAAGATGCTGGAAAAAGCATTCATGATGTGGACGATCACAATACTTGTATTGATTACAACAGGGCCGGCACACCATTAATAGAAATTGTAACAGAACCTGATCTTAGAAGTAGTGATGAAGCCTTTGCTTTTGTAAGTGAAATAAGAAAACTGGTCCGTTACCTAGAAGTTTGTGATGGCAATATGGAAGAAGGAAGCCTTCGTTGCGATGCGAATATCTCAGTTCGCAAAAAAGGGGAAATAAAGTTGGGAACAAGAGTTGAAGTAAAAAATCTCAACTCCATCCGTAATGTGAAAAGAGCTATTGATGTGGAAGCAAAGCGATTGATTGAGATAATTGAATCTGGCGGCACTATTCAACAGCAAACAAGAAGTTTTGATGCAAATGCAGGAACTACACAATCAATCCGTGATAAAGAAGATGCGGATGATTATCGTTATTTTCCCGACCCGGATCTTACGCCGTTTTATTTGCAGGATGAGTTTATTGAAAAAATAAAAAAAAGTATTCCGGCTTTGCCTGAAGAAAGAATTCAGCGATATACGAAGGAACTTAGTTTATCCGCTTACGATGCTGGAGTGCTTACAGAGGAAAAAATTTTTTCCGATTATTTTGAAAAAATTATATTACATACTACTAATTATAAAGCAGTTGCTAACTGGATGCTTGGCCCGGTTAAATCATGGCTGAATGAGAACGGAAAAGAAATCGACGAATTTCCGCTGAAACCTGAGCAGCTTGTGTCTTTAATTAGTTTAATAGAGGAAGGTAAAGTCAACTTCTCAATTGCATCAACCAAAATTTTTCCTGAGCTACTAGCTAATCCTGAGAAAGAGGCCGCCAACATTGCTACTGAGCAAAACCTGCTTCAAGAATCTGATGTGTCTGCCATCGGACCAATTATTGACCAGGTGCTTGATAAATTTGCAGACAAAGTAGTGGCATACAAAAAAGGCAAAAAGGGATTGCTTGCATTGTTTGTAGGAGAAGTGATGAAGCAAACAAAAGGCAAAGCAGACCCAACAATTACCAACGAAATATTATTAGAAAAATTAAAATCATAATTGAGAGAAATGAAAAATCAAATTGTTATTGTAGCGGTATTAGCTTTAATGGTTTCCTGTACATCAAAATCAGATAGTAAAAATGGTTTTGAAGTAAAAGGTGTGATCACTAATAGTTCGGAGAAAAAAGTGTATCTCGAAGAAATTCCAATGGCTACCATGCAGCCATCAGTTGTTGACTCTGCTACAATTGGCGATGATGGGAAGTATGTATTGCATGCCGGGAAGGAAGAGGCAAGAGTCTATAATATCAGAATGGCAAATGCACAATATCCGCTTGCTTCTGTTATTAATGATGTTGCAAAGGTTACACTCAATGCAACTTATAACAAAGAGAATAAAGATTTTCCGGAAAGCTTTGATATAAAAGGTTCTGCTGTTAGCCAGGAAATGAAAAGTTTTATGGAAGGCTTTAATAATAACTTACAGAATATTTTTACTATTGGACGCAAAGGTGATAGCTTACAAAAAGCTGGTGCTTCTGACACTGTACTTTTCGGATTACAAAATGAAATAATGCAGATAGCATCAGCAATGAGAACCAATTTATTATCTTCTCTAGAAATATCTACTAATCCTGCATTAGCCATGCTTAAAATAGGGTATTATCAAAGTACAGCCAGTAATCCAAATTTTAGCCTGGAGCCATTGGGGAAAGATGAGGTGAAAAAAATAGTTGGTAACCTCTCTTCAAAATATCCAGAACATAAAGGGCTTGCTTCTATTAAAACTTCTTTAGAAGGAGTAGAAGGGAAAATGGCACCTGAATTCAGCTTGCCTGATACGAAAGGCGAAGAAATAAAACTAAGTACATTCAGAGGTAAATATGTGTTAGTAGATTTTTGGGCAAGCTGGTGCGGCCCATGTCGCCAGGAAAATCCAAATGTAGTAGCAGCGTATAAAAAATTTAAGGATAAGAACTTCACAATACTTGGGGTGTCGCTTGACAGACCGGGGCAAAAGGATAAGTGGCTGAAAGCAATCATGGATGATAAACTGACCTGGACGCATGTAAGTGATCTTCAGTATTGGGATAGTCCTGTGGTTCCGTTATATAAAATTGAAGGGATTCCTTACAACGTATTGGTTGATCCTTCCGGCAAAGTTGTTGCAGAAAATTTAAGAGGTGCAGATTTAGAAGCAAAACTGTCAGAAATCTTAAATTAGAAAGAAGCTAATTGCCCGGCAATTGCTCCACAGTAATTTCGGGTAATTTTATTTTTTTATCAGCTAAACTAACGTCATCAAAGTTAACATCAACCCGTAATGCTTTAAGGCCTGAAACGCCTTGGAGTTCTTCGAGGTCAAACTTTTCGATACCAGATTTCAGCAGATTTTTATTTTGTAGAAACTCGATGTAGCCAATATACTCTTCAGCTTCTTTTGTATGAGAATACACAATCGCAATTTTTCCGGGTTGCGTTAACCGCTCATTGGTTTCTTTCACTCTTACTTTATCAATCCTCTTTTTTACAATCTCATACCGGATGTTATATGCACCATCCACATCAAACTTTCTCTCTTCTGTTCGGAAAAGAATAGCTAATGGCTGGCTGTGAGATAGTATTAACTGAGTAGTTCTTAGTTTATTCGTTAATTCGGCTTCCAGTTTATGCGTTACTATCGCTGCTTTGGCTAACAAATTAAGTTGCCACATCCTGAGGTTACGCAGATATATTTCATCAAATTTTTTGCGGGGTGTAATAGACTGCCCCATATAAATATTAAACTCCACACCGTCGGTTACAAAACGTTCAAAATAATGCGGATAAACTTTTTGTGCAGCGGACTGTTCTTTATCAATAAACCGGGATAAGGTTTCGTTAATCCTGGTTATGCTTTGTTCATATTCTTTTCGATTATTATATCTCATTCCGGTGTCCGGATCCAGTGCCGCAAAATATTCCTCAATATCTTTTTTAACTTCTGGCTCGGTATTTTTTAGATGATTGAAAACAGCAGCAACCTCTCCTATAAAAAAATCATGAATAAGAATTTCTTCTTCTGATTGTAATATATCTGAAACAGCAGCAATGTATTTTTCAATTTTGAATTCAACTTCCTGCAAAAGAGGAAATGTGACTACTGATTGAATGTTGGTAACTGTTTTTTTGGCAAGATGAAGTTGCTCCACCAGGTCTGCCTTTATGGATTTTGAACGTTCGGTGGAAGAGTTGCGGATGTCAATAGCACTATATAAAGGATGTACATTGCCAAAAGCAATTCTTTCAATATAGGCATCTTGTTTTTTATGCAGGCTCACTAAATAGTTAAGAGATGTTTCGGTAAATTTCCATTCAACAGAAGGTTGAACTGCTGTAAATTTTTTCTTAATAATACTTTCTACATGAGAATTGAGTTGTTCCAAACTTTTTTCCAGACCCAAAGTAAATAAAGGGATTGCATTTTCTATTTTGCTGAGGTGTTGTGGTTTTAAATAACCGGGTTCGTCAGAAAATATTTCAAGAATACCAATTAGTTCTTTTTCAGACTTTAGTGGACATAGAATTAAACTTCTTGCACCGGCTAAATGATAATAGCGAAGACTTTGCACTTCAGTAAGAATGCTCCCTTCTATATTTTCAAACAACAGCGGTTGGTCATTTTCTCTAAATAGTAATTTACAATAATCGCTTATTTCGTCTTTATCTCCGCTGGCATCAAATTTTTTAAAAAGAAGGCTATTAGCATTGTGAATGTCTGAATAAACATAATGCCCGTTGATCTTAAAAAAAGGAGTTACACCTATAGTTATATTCTGAAGTTCAATAAGTGATTGAATCTGTTCTTCCAGATCTATATATATATCTTCATCTGAAAGGGAGCTTTCCAATAACCTATTTTTCATTTTGGTAATCACTTCCTGTTCTGTCATGTCGTTGATACGTACAACAGCCACTCCTTCAAAAACAAATTTATCCAGCGGAATAAGTTGTGAAAGTTCGGAAACTGTAAGAATTCTGTTTGTATTGGGATCTACTATTGATGCGGGCATTTCGGGCATTTCTGCCACAGGGTTTACGTCAATAAATCTTGCATCAAGCCTTATCTCCATATATTTCAATAATCCGGTTGATGGATCCGGCACTGAGTATACTGAACGATTGGTAACAGGACTATTATATCCAAGATATTTTTTTAGTATTAGTCCATATGCAAAATGAATATTTTCAAAATTATTTTCTTCTGTTGCAGGGCTTCTCGGAATTTCTACCTGGTTGGTTCCGGGTTTTATTAATAATTCTTGGAATAAAGGTGAAACGTAAACGGCTTCGTTTTTAAAAGGCATCAGCATTCCATACATATAATTAGAGGTAGTGGGCGGAAATACGGCTGATAATAATTCTTCAATTAATTCGCTATGAGGTTTTACCGTTGAAGTATCAGTAAAAGAATTTAATAATTCCGGGTGAGCTTCAAATTGTGCTATTACCTGACCGTATAATTTCTTCATGCCCGGATTACCTTCAGCAATATTCTTTTTCAGTGCCATCACCAGCGGCTTAAAACAAAGACGGCTATTAAAGGAGGCTTCAGTAATATTTACAGGTCCGTTTTGCATGATGTAAACTTGAGTTAGGTAATGGTTCTATAAAAATAACACATTGCGGTGTTTTATCGCAATAGAATGTATTATGTTAAAAAATGAAAAAAGAGGCTGTCAAAAGTCGTAAACCGTCATATGAAGGAGGAACAGTCTGTCTCGATTTTTTTCGGGAACCGGAGTAATCCCCTGCTTAGCTATTCCCGTGTAATGTAAAATTGTTTCAATTCGTTCGCAATGACAACTTTGGAGACAGCCCCTTTAAAATGGTAATAAATCATTTTATCTTCTTTCCTTTCTGGTAAAAGGCAATAAATGCCACGCATCAATTGTTTTCTAATCCTCCATCAAATTTCTTTAAAGAATAAAATTATGGCTTGGCAAAAGGGTAAAAATGGAGGGTTTTCGTCGGAAGAGGAAGTGAATATTGGAATTAATTTATATAAATAAAGTTTTTGTCAAAGTTTACACTTTTATGTTTTAAAAGAAGTTTATATCTTTTCAATTCAACATTTATGAGAGTTGATATTCATAAAATACTCTTCTGTTGAAAGTAGCGACATCCAGTTTGCAAGCCACAATGTTCGCATTTGGGATTTCTGGCAAGGCAAGTATATCGGCCATGAAGGATAAGCCAATGGTGTGCTTTATGAACGAGGTGTTGGGGAATATTTTTTATCAATACTTTTTCAACTGCCAAAGGAGTAGATGCTGTTTGCGGCACTAACCCAAGCCTTTTACTAACTCTGAAAACATGCGTATCAACAGCCATGTTTGGTTGTTTGTCTACTACTGATGTAATAACATTTGCCGTTTTTCTGCCAACTCCGGGAAGTTGAATTAATTCATCCACCGTCATCGGAATTTGTCCATTGAAATCGGTTACAACTTTTTGTGCCATTCCTATAAGATGCTTCGTTTTGTTATTAGGATAGGAGATACTTTTTATAAGAGGGAACAAATCATCAAATGTTGTCTTGCTTAAAGCGTTTACATCAGGATATTTTTTAAAAATAGCAGGGGTAGTAAGGTTTACCCTTTTATCGGTGCATTGTGCCGAAAGAATGACCGATACTAATAATTGATATGGATCTTTGAATTCCAGTTCAGTTTCGGCGACTGGCATGTTTTTTTCGAAATAATCAATAACAAAATTGTATCGTTCTTTACGGGTCATGTTGCAAGATAATGGCAACACTTAAAACATAGCAGGATTTTAATATTGGAATTAGAAATAAAACTAAAAAGCATCCTGAAATATTCAGAATGCTTTTGTTTTTAATTAATTTTTTTTTACTAAACAGCCTCTGCCTGTTCTCTGGCATGATTAAGTACATTTAGTACTACTTCTGTGCGGGGAGATTGAGTAATTTTGTCGAGTCGTTTCATTGATGCAATAAGTACTTCAAGTTTTTCACGAAGTGTCCAGTCTCTTTGAAGAGCAATAGCAATAGCTTCTGTCTTTTCAGATGAAGTTTCTTTGTACAAATACAATAAAAGGTCTTCGGGTGTAAAGTTGGTCATTGGCAACCGGTTAATTTGTCCAGAAATCAGATGTTAATAATGTCCTTGGTAGCTAGTGATATTAGAATGTCCGGATTATTAACGGGTGCAGGGTGGCCTTATTGTGTATTATGGCCTATTTCTTTGTTTCTCCTGAGGCAAGATCGGGATTTTCCGATATCAGAAACAGCTCTTCATTATCCCTTTTCATATAATACTTTTCCCGGGCATATTTTTCCAAAGTGGCCGGATTGTTCTTAAGTGCCTCTAATTCTTTACGTTCTGCAGCTATTTCTTTGGTATAGTGCTGTTTGCTTTGTTCCAACTCCTTCAATTCTCTACGTCGATCTAATTGAGCAAAAAAATCATTTTTATCTAAAAAAAGAATAACGACACCAAAAATGGCAAACGACAGGAAGTATTTGTTTTTGAGAAAGGCGGGAATATGGGTTAATAATTTCATGGTTGGATATTTAACTTTAATCTGAAGTCGGAAATCTGAAGTCTGACCTCCGACTTCAAATATTATTTACCAAATTTAATCTTTCCTTTTGGATAAAAAGCCGAGCTGCCTAATAATTCCTCGATACGGATCAGCTGGTTATATTTTGCCATACGATCTGAACGACTGGCCGATCCTGTTTTAATTTGTCCGCAATTTAATCCAACGGCCAGATCTGCAATTGTATTGTCTTCCGTTTCGCCACTGCGATGACTCATAATAGTGTTGTAACCATTATGCTGCGCCAATGTAACTGCATTGATGGTTTCTGTAATGGTTCCTATCTGGTTTACTTTTACTAAAAGAGCATTAGCAATACTTTTATCAATGCCTTGCTGCAGGCGGGTTACATTCGTTACAAACAGATCATCTCCCACCAACTGACATTTCTCTCCAACTGCTTCGGTAAGCATTTTCCATCCATTCCAGTCATCTTCAGCCATGCCATCTTCGATAGAAGCAATGGGATATTGTTTTACCCAACTGACCCAATATTTAACTAATTGTTCACTGCTCATTTCTTTGCCACTGCTTTTATGAAACACATATTTTTTCTTCTTGCTGTTCCATAGTTCGCTGTTGGCAGCATCCATAGCAATTACTATCTGCGAACCTGTTTTATATCCCGCTGCCTGTATAGCAGTCAATACAGTTTCTATCGCCTCTTCATTGCTTTGAATATTTGGCGCAAACCCACCTTCATCACCCACATTGGTGCTAAACCCTTTTTTCTTTAATACCGTTTTCAATGCATGAAATATTTCAACACCCCAACGAAGTCCTTCGCTGAAAGAGGCAGCACCAACTGGCATTACCATAAATTCCTGGAAATCTATTTTATTATCTGCATGAGCACCACCATTTAAAATATTCATCATTGGAATAGGCAATGTTTTTGCATTTGTTCCGCCGATATAACGATAAAGTGGCAATGCAGCTTCTTCTGCCGCAGCTTTGGCAACTGCCATGCTAACTGCAAGAATTGCATTAGCTCCCAATTTTGATTTATTAGGTGTACCGTCCAGTTGAATCATCAGTTCATCAATTCCTGTTTGGTCAGCCACATCATTCCCCAGTAATACAGGTGCAATAATGTCGTTCACATTTTTTACTGCCTTTAAAACTCCTTTTCCCAAATATTTTTTCTTGTCGTTGTCTCTTAGCTCTGCTGCTTCGTGAATACCTGTACTGGCGCCACTCGGCACTGCAGCACGGCCCATAGCACCTTCATCAGTTATTACATCTACTTCTACTGTTGGATTACCTCTTGAATCAAGAATTTGGCGGGCAAAAATTTCGGAAATGTAACTCATGGTGTTTTAATGAATTTTTAAGATGAATGAATCTTTCAATGGCAGGCAATCGTTTTGCAAAGAAACGGTTTTCAGCGGTAGCTGCAAAAAGCCTAAACACCTCAATTTTTGATGGTTCGAACACTACTTTAATGGTAGTAAAGCAACTAAAAATACCCTTACCTTTAAAAAAAACAACAAACTATGCGATCTATCCTTATCAGCTTTACATTGGGATTACTTGCCTTATCTACTACAAGTATTCAAGCTCAAACGGCTGCTCCGAAACTGATTACTACCGTTGAGGGCATTAAAGAGTTTGAACTTAAAAACGGATTAAGAGTTTTGCTTATTCCGGATAATTCTGAAACAAATATTGCAGTCAATATCGTTTATAAAGTCGGTTCCCGCCACGAAGGCTATGGAGAAAGTGGGATGGCTCATTTGCTGGAGCATATGTTGTTCAAACAATCTGGGAAATTTACAGATATAAAGAAAGCAATCGCAGATAAAGGCGCATCTGCAAATGGCACTACCTGGTATGACAGAACTAACTATTATGAAATATTATCAGCATCAGATGAAAATCTTCGGTGGGCGATAGATATGGAAGCTGACAGAATGATTAATTCTAAAATTTTACCGGAGGAATTAAAAAAAGAATTTAGTGTAGTAAGAAATGAATTTGAAATAGGTGAGAATAGTGCTGGAGGTGTTTTGAACGAAAGGGTTCTTTCAGCTATGTACCTGTGGCATAATTATGGAAAATCTACGATTGGCAGTAAGGAAGATATTGAAAGAGTGAAAGCTTCGAGCCTTAAACAATTTTATAAAAAATATTATCAGCCTGATAATGCAGTATTAATTATTGCCGGCAAGTTTGATGAAAAGAAAGCATTGAGTTATGTGCAACAATATTTTGGACCAATACCAAAACCAACAAGAAAATTGGAAGCACCTTATACCGTTGAACCGCCACAAGATGGTGAAAGAAATGTTTCCTTGCGCCGCACCGGTGATATACAATATATCGGGATGGGATATCATACACCATCCATGGCGGATAAAGAGTACGCAGCCAATATTGCATTAATTGAAATAATGACCAATGACCCTTCGGGAGTATTGTATAAAAAACTCGTGGAAACAAAACTGGCATCCAGCCTGTATGGTTATGCACAAACTTTGTATGATCCCGGATTTTCTTATTTCCATGTAGAAGTACCAAAAGATAAAAATATCGATAGTGCAAAAAATGTATTGCTAAATACAATGGATGCAATGGCTCAACTAAAAATAACAGAAGAAGATTTGACCCGTGCCAAAAACATTATTCAGAAGTATGTGGAAAATACAATGAGTAAAACAACAGAGTTTGCTATCGGCCTAACTGAATATATTGGTGCCGGTGACTGGCGACTTTGGTTTTTGGGCCGTGACCGGGTGGAAAAACTGACTGTTGCAGATGTGGAAGCTGTTGCAAAAAAATATTACAAAACCTCCAACAGGACTTTAGGTGTTTTTATGCCTGAAACTACAACACCCGAAAGAACAGTAGTGGCAGAAACGCCGGATATTAAAAACCTGCTGGCAGGATACAAAGGAAAAGAAGTGGCAGCTCAAAAAGAAAATTTTGAAAATAATATTGCTAACATAAAGAAAAATACTGAGTACGGCACATTATCCAATGGCGGGAAATATGCATTATTGGAGAAGCCAACTAAAGGGGATAAAATAAATGCTTCAATATCATTGCGTTTTGGCAATGAAAATTCATTGAATAATAAATCAGAAGTGGGCGCAGTGCTTGCAAGTTTATTGAAAACAGGAACCACTACTAAAACCAAACAACAAATAAGTGATGAACTGGACCGTATAAAAACGGATATTTCTTTTTCTGCTTCTGGCGGAGGATTGTCAATTAACCTTAATACAGATAAACAAAATCTTCCGGCTGCGCTGGCTTTATTGGATGACCTGCTTACACATCCCAAATTTGAGGAAAAGGAATATGAAAAAATATTGATTGAATACAAAGCTGGTTATGAAACCAACAAGAGAGAACCTGTTAATGCAGCTTCTGAAAAATTAGGTAAACTGTTGAGCAATTATCCTAAAGGTCATCCTTATTATGCTGGCAGTACTGATGAATCTTTAGAAGAACTGGCTAAAATAAAATTGGATGATGTAAAAAAATATTACAAGGATTTTTACGGTGCTGATAATTCAATTTCTGTTTTTGTTGGAGAATTGGATAAAAAGCAGATTAAATCTTTCCTGCAAAACACATTTGGCAACTGGAATAGTAAGGAATCGTTTACGGAAATAGAACCAAAATATTTTGAATCAAAAGAAACAGTTGCCTCTATCAACACACCTGATAAAACAACTGCGATAATGCTGGGAGGTTTAAATCTAAATATTTCTAAAAAGAATCCAGATTACCCTGCTGTATTAATGGCCAATGAATTATTGGGTGGAGGTGCATTTCTTTCAT
>JBDSUW010000135.1:0-12505 GCA_039927535.1 Chitinophagaceae bacterium
CCAGAGCAAGCAAAGCGAATTGATAAAAGCCGTAGAGCCATTGGGTTTAAAAGAATTGGTTGAATCGCCGATTGTGTTGAAGGAAGTGGCTGTTACTGATTAATTATGCTTTAACTGGCTCAGCAAAGAACAGGAAATTGAACTGTGCGACGCAAAGGGACGAACTGCCTGCCGGCAGGCAGGTGATCAGGGAACAATAGCTGGGAAAAAAAAGTTTGCTTCGGCTACGCCTCGCAAGATGACTAAAAACCCTTTTAGACCGAATTAAGAAAGGTGGACGGATACAACTAAACAACGAACACAACTAAAGAGGCATTGGAAGTTAAACGTGACATACTGTGGAGAGTATATCTCAGTTTTATTGGGATAACAGTACTTAGCATATTTGTACTCGGCAGAGCTTTCTACATTCAAAAATTTCAAGGAAGCCATTGGCGCAGCATGAGCGACAGCCTGCATCAAAGGTTTGTTGCCCTCGAAGCTGAAAGAGGAACCATATATAGTGAAGATGGCCAGATGCTCAGCACCTCAATTCCCATTTTTGACATTTACTTAGATTTTAATGCGGATGGCTTAATAGAGAAGAAAGGAAAACGTTTCAATGAGAATGTTGACTCTTTTGCTAGTAACCTGTCAAATTATTTTGCAGATAAATCTTCAGCACAGTACAAAAAAGAATTAAAAGCTGCTTTCAATAAGCATGAAAGATACTATCCGCTTAAAAAGAAATTAAGTTTTGAGCAGTATAAAACCTTCCGTGAGTTTCCGTATGTACAGATGGGTAAAAACAGAAGCGGTGTAATTGTAGAAGTAACTACAAGAAGAGAAACACCTTTTGGATTGCTGGCTAATCGTACTATTGGTTTATCAAGAGAATTTAAAGACGAGAACAACAAAGCAAAAAAACAGAATGTTGGTTTGGAAAAAAGTTACGATACTTTATTAAGTGGTAGCGATGGATTGAAACTGGTTCGTTACATCGCTGGTGGAACAGCTATTCCGATTGAAGGTTCTCAAACCGATCCTGTACATGGAAAAGATATTTATACAACGATTGATGTAAACATGCAGGACATTACTGAAACTGCATTGATGCGTATGATGTTGCAGTGTGAAGGTCCTTATGGCACTGCGATTGTAATGGAAACAAGCACAGGTAAAATAAAAGCGATGGCGAATTTGGGTCGTCGTCCGGATGGAACTTATGGTGAAGATGATAATTATGCACTCAGAGTAACAGAGCCAGGTTCCACCATAAAATTAGCAACACTATTATCTGTTTTAGAAAAAGGAACCAGTAAGATTACTGACTTGGTGGAAGTAGGTGGTGCAGGAAGAAAAGAAGTGGCGGGTAAAATGGTTACGGATGCTGAAAGACACAGAGCAACTTCACTTTCTGTACAAGGATGTTTTGCACACAGCTCTAATGTAGGAATGAGCATGCTGGCTTTTAAAGCATTTGGAAATAATCCTTCGGAGATTAAAGATTACTATCACAAGTTTCATTTGGATTCAAAATCGCCGATTGATTTATCGAACGTTACAAAACCAACGATGGCTCCATTATCAACCAAAGGTGGTGAAGCAGGATTGCATAACATGTTATGGATGAGTTTTGGATATGCGATACAAGTTAGTCCGCTGCATACACTTACACTTTATAATGCCGTAGCTAATAACGGCAGAATGATGAAACCTTATCTAGTTAATAATATACAGCGCAACGGAATTGTAACACGACAGATTCAACCGCAAGTATTGGAAGAAAAAATTTGTAGGCCCGAAGTTATTGCTGCTGCCAGAGCTTCCATGGAACAAGTTGTTACAGATGGTACAGCAACAAGAGCATTTAAAGGAGTTCCATTTGCAATAGCAGGTAAAACAGGAACATCACATGTGGCAGATGGACCAATCAAATATAATCATGGAGTTTACCAGGCAACATTCGTTGGATATTTTCCGGCCGATAAGCCACAGTTTACCTGCATTGTTTTGATTCGGACAAAGCCCCATGCAGCATCGCATTATGGTGGAACAGTTGCTGCGCCAGTTTTCAGGGAGATCGCTACAAAGCTTTATGCAATGTATGTTGACAAAAAAGATCCATCACAGTATGCTGCATCAAAAGACAGTTCTGGATTTTATTATGCTGGTTATGCAAGCGACATAAGAAATGTGTATCAGTCAATGAAAATGCAATACACCGATTCAGTTGCACAAAATAACTGGGCCAGTGTGTATGCAAAAAATAACCAACCCGTAGTGAAAGCGACAACTGTTCGTCAGCAGGTAATGCCAAATGTGAGAGGCATGGGTTTGAAAGATGCTATATATCTGTTGGAGAATATGGGACTGAAAGTAGCGATAAGAGGTAAAGGAAAAATTACCATGCAATCAGTTGCACCAGGAACTGAATTGGCAAAAGGTGTAACGGTGATACTCGAGTTAAGTTGAAAAATGTAAATAGAAAAAGTGTTATTGAGCGATGTATTATATAAAGTGAATTTAAGGTTGGTGGATGGTAATACATCAGTTGAAATAAATGATTTGCAGATTGATTCGAGAAAGATAAAACCGGGTGGAGCATTTGTAGCAGTAAGGGGAGGAGTGGCAGACGGTCATCAGTTCATTGAAAAAGCAATAGAGAATGGAGCGGTGGTTATTGTTTGTGAAGAGTTACCTGCTGATAAAAAAAAAGCAGTCACTTATGTGCAGGTAGAAAACAGTGCAATTGCAGCAGCCATGATGGCAAATAATTTTTATGGAAAGCCATCTGAGAAAGTGAAGCTGGTAGGGGTAACCGGAACAAACGGGAAAACGACAATTGCGACATTATTATATAAGCTCTTTACAAGTTTGGGATATAAATGTGGATTGCTAAGCACTGTAGAAAATCAGATTGGTGAAACAGTTCTGCCTGCTACGCATACAACACCGGATGCTATCAGCCTTAATAATTTATTAAGTCAGATGCAGGAAGCGGGATGCACTCATGTGTTCATGGAAACAAGTTCACATGCGGTTCATCAGCACAGAACAACCGGTTTGGAATATGCAGGCGGCATTTTCAGCAATATCACTCATGATCATCTGGATTATCATAAAACATTTGATGAGTACATCCGGGTGAAGAAGTCCTTTTTTGATTCATTATCAGCTGCTGCATTCGCTATAAGTAATGCAGATGATAAAAGAGGAACGGTGATGTTGCAGAATACGAATGCTAAAAAGTATTACTACAGTTTGAAAACGGTTGCTGAATTTAAAGGAAAGATTTTGGATAACAACCTGAGTGGTTTGATGATGACGGTGAATGAGGTAGAAGTGCATTTTAGGTTGATTGGAGAGTTCAATGCATACAATCTGCTGGCAGTTTATGGAGCGGCAATTTGTTTGGGAGAAGATAAACAAGTAGTGCTGACAGCTTTGAGTATGTTGACAGGTGCCGAAGGAAGATTTGATTATTCAGTTTCGCCAAAAGAAAAAGTGATTGCGATAGTTGATTATGCACACACACCTGATGCTTTACTGAATGTGCTGGCAACGATAAAGAAATTGAAAAAAGGATTTGAACAAGTAATAACGGTTGTTGGATGCGGTGGTGATAGGGATAAAACAAAAAGACCGGTAATGGCAGAAGCAGCTTGTGAGCATAGCGACAGAGTGATTTTTACCAGCGACAATCCAAGAAGTGAAGATCCGGCACAGATAATAAAAGATATGGAAGATGGATTGGCAGTGTCATATAAAAGAAAATATATCTCAATTGTTGACAGAAAGGAAGCGATAAAGACGGCTATCAGTTTAGCAAAGCCTGAAGATATTATTCTGATTGCAGGTAAAGGGCATGAGAAGTATCAAGAGATAAAAGGAGTGAGAAATCACTTTGACGATAAAGAAATAGTGAGGGAGATGTTTGAAGTGTTAGATAAATAAAAAGAAGAAACCAATTACCAATAATGCTGTATCACTTATTTGAATGGCTAAATAAGGAAGGAATAAATTTTCCGGGAAGCAGGCTCTTTGGCTTTATCACTTTCCGGGTGTTGTTGGCGGTATTGTTGTCTTTGTTTATTACAACTTTCTACGGAAAGAAATTAATTAAGTTCTTACAAAAAAAGCAGATCAGCGAAAGCATCCGTGAAGAAGGATTGGCAGGTGAAGAAAGTAAAAGGGGCACACCAACGATGGGAGGAATCATTATCATTCTTGCCATCATTATACCCACACTTTTACTGGCAGATCTTACAAAAGTTTATGTGCAACTAATGCTGATTAGCACAGTTTGGTTAGGCATCATCGGGTTTATTGATGATTACCTGAAACTGAGAGGCAAAAGATTAGCACAACAAAAAGGTGAACAATATAAAAAGGGTGGCAGTGATGGATTGGCAGGGTGGTTTAAAATTTTGGGACAAGTAGGATTAGGCATTACAGTTGGAGCGACACTTTATTTTAATAGCGAAGTAAAAATCTGGAGAGAATATGTCGGAAAAGTGCCACCAACTGAATCCTCAGTTTTTTCGAGAGATGTAAATGGGAAGACAAAATATTTTGTAGAAGCGACTACGCCGACAATAACAACGATTCCTTTTGTAAAAGATCATGAGTTTAATTATTCAAAGTTATTACCGGCATCGTGGAGAAATTATACATGGGTTCTTTACATATTGGTTGTGATTTTTATCATCACTGCAGTTTCGAACGGTTCGAATTTGACAGATGGGCTCGATGGTTTGGCGACGGGTACATCGGCAATAATTGGAGTCTTGCTTGGCATATTCGCCTATGCAAGTGGTAACCTGGTGTTTGCTGATTATTTGAACATCATGTACATTCCAAACCTCGGTGAGCTGTCCGTTTTTATTGCAGCCATGATTGGTGCTTGTATTGGTTTCTTATGGTACAACTCATATCCTGCACAGATATTCATGGGTGACACTGGAAGCCTGACATTAGGAGGAATTATTGCATCGCTGGCAATAATAGTTCATAAAGAATTGCTGATACCGATTTTCTGTGGTGTGTTTTTCGTGGAAACGATAAGTGTGATGTTGCAGGTAGGATATTTTAAATACACAAGAAGAAAATTCGGAATAGGAAGAAGAATGTTTTTAAAAGCACCGCTTCATCATCACTACCAGGTAAAAGGATATCATGAAGTGAAGATTGTAACCCGGTTCTGGATTATGACAGTGTTATTGGTGGTGTTGAGCATTGCGACATTGAAAATGAGATAAGATTAATTGCTTTTGAGAAATAATTATTGAAAAACCAAAGATCCGTTTCCGAAGAGAGCAGTTGTTCTGATTTAACCGAATTGTGGTGCAGTTGTATTTAAATCCAATACTTGTGAAGAATCATGTTCCGTACATCGGTGATGTAGTTGAACATAGGTAAGAAGTTGAAGAGTTAGTACTGAAGTTGAAAAAAGTTATGAAGCCCGGCCTCTCCCGATTTATCGGGAGAACGAGGGTGAGGTTAACATGGGTAAAAGGTTTGTCATATTGGGAGGTGGTGAAAGTGGTGTAGGCTCTGCACTGCTGGCGAAGCAACAAGGATATGATGTATTCCTTTCTGATGGAAGTTCTTTGAAAAATGAATATCGTAACGAGTTAATGAGTGCCGGAATTGATTTTGAAGAAGGCAAACATTCAACAGAAAAAATTCTGTATGCAGAGGAAGTGATGAAGAGTCCTGGCATTCCTGAAAAGACGGAGATGATGAAGCTGATCCGTGAAAAAGGAATTCAGGTGATAAGTGAAATTGAGTTGGCTTACCGCTTCAAAGGTGAAAGCAAAATAATTGCAGTCACCGGAAGCAATGGAAAGACAACAACAACAGCATTGACTTATCACATTTGTCACGAAGCTGGTCTTGATTGTGCGTTGGTAGGAAATATCGGTGATTCATTCGCAAGAAGAATTGCAGAAAATCCTTCGACATTATATGTAGTAGAGATAAGCAGTTTTCAATTGGATGATATAATCACATTCAGACCGGATATTGCTATCATAACAAATATTACAGAAGATCATCTCGACCGGTACGATTACAAATTTGAAAATTATATAAAAAGTAAGTTTCGCATAACAATGAATCAGCAGATAACAGATCATTTTATTTATTGCTGCGATGATGAAGTAACTATGAAATATCTAAACGAATTCAATATTCAATCTAACCAACTGCCAATCAGTATGAAAAAAGAATTACCAAACGGCGCATTTATTAAAGACGGAGACATGTACGTAAGAACAGGACAGGATTTTACAACAATGAGTGTATTTGATTTTGCTTTAAAAGGAAAGCACAATCAATATAATACAATGGCTGCTTGTGTGGCAGCCACTACACTTGACATCAGGAAAGAAAAGATCCGTGATGCAGTGCAGAATTTTCAAAACCTTGAGCACCGCTTGGAACATGTAGCAACAGTTCGGGGAGTTGAATTTATCAACGATAGTAAGGCAACCAACGTAAACTCTACCTGGTTTGCTTTAGAAAGCATGACAAAGCCAACCATTCTTATTTTGGGTGGTGTTGACAAAGGGAATGACTATTCACTGATTCAAGAGTTGGTGGATGAAAAAGTAAAAGCAATTATTTGTTTGGGAGCAGACAACAGAAAAATTCATGAAGCATTTGGAAATAAAGTGGGTACGATCGTAAATACATCAACAGCGGCAGAAGCGGTACATGCAGCTTTTCATTTTGCAGATAAAGGTGATGTTGTTTTATTAAGCCCTGCCTGTGCAAGTTTTGATTTATTTAAAAACTATGAAGATAGAGGTAACCAGTTTAAGCAAGTAGTGAAGGATTTATAGGAAGTAGATAAAATTGAAAAGTCAATAAAATATGGAAGTGTTCAAAAGCAGGAAACTGCAAATTGCAAACTGCCAACTGTAAAATGGATATAGCAAAAGACATACGATTTAGTGGTTTGAGGAACTCCTTTAATACCAATAATCTTATCAGCAAAACAAAAGGAGACAAGGTTATCTGGGCATTGGTGGTATTGTTGGCACTGGTTTCTTTGTTGGCTGTGTACAGTGCTACAGGTTCTTTGGCATACAAGAATTATAAAGGTAATACGGAGATATATCTTTTCAAGCAGATTGCTTTCATCCTTGTTGGCATTATGGTTATCTATTTTGCTCATCTTGTTAATTATACTTTTTATTCAAGAGCTGCAAAAATTGCCTTTGGCATATCACTGGTATTGTTATTCTATACTCTATTTTTTGGCGTAAGAATGAATGAAGGCAGCAGATGGATTCGTCTTCCGTTGATCAATATGACAATGCAAACTTCAGATTTTGCAAAGCTGGCTCTTTTCATGTACCTCGCCAGATTGCTTAGTAAAAAACAGGATGTAATAAAAGATTTCAAGAAAGGGTTTATACCAGTGATGACCCCCGTGGCATTGACTTGTTTACTCATTGCTCCGGCTAACTTATCTACTGCTCTGCTTTTAGGTGCTAGTTGTTTACTCCTGTTGTTTATCGGAAGAGTAAGCACAAAGCATATTCTGGCAACTATTGGAATTGCATTGATACCAATCGTATTTCTTATTTCAGCAGCCGTAATGAGGCACGGAAAGACAACTAATGATGATGTAGTTGCTCCGGTAAAGAAAACTTCTTCCACATTGTTTGGCCGTGTGGATACATGGATTGGAAGAATGGAAAGTTTTATCTACGGAAGCAAGGAAACAGATAATGATGCGTACCAGGTGAACCAGGCAAAAATTGCTATTGCCAATGGCGGAATATTTGGTGTTGGTCCTGGTAATAGTACAACAAGAGATTATTTACCGCAGGCATACAATGATTTTATTTATGCGATAATAATTGAGGAGTACGGATTAGTGGGCGGTGCATTCATCATGTTTATTTATTTGGTGTTTCTATATAGGTGTATTCGGATTTTTAAACGTTGTCCTTTTGCTTTCGGTGCATTTCTGGCTTTGGGTCTAAGTTTTACACTGGCTATTCAGGCGGTGGCTAATATGGCAGTCACTGTGAATTTATTTCCGGTAACAGGTGTTACTCTGCCATTGGTAAGTATGGGTGGAACAAGCTTCATATTTACATGCCTTGCAATTGGTATAATATTAAGTGTGGCAAGAAATGCAGAACAGTTGGAAGGAAAAGCTGCGGCTGACTCTATAAAATAACTGAGTTGAATGAGTAAAAGAGTGATAATAGCAGGTGGAGGAACCGGTGGACATATTTTCCCGGCAATAGCAATTGCTAATGCATTGAAGATGATTGATGAAGAGATTGAAATATTATTTATTGGTGCTAAGGGAAAAATGGAAATGGAAAAAGTGCCGCAGGCAGGATATAAAATTGAAGGGCTGGACATAACAGGATTCAATAGAAGTTCTTTGATAAAGAATGTTGGTTTGATTATTAAGATTACAAAAAGTTTTTTACAGGTTCGTTCCATTATAAAAAGATTTAAACCAGATGCAGTGATTGGTGTGGGTGGGTATTCAAGTTTTCCGGTGTTGAGGGTAGCACAGGCAAAAATGATTCCCAGTTTTATACATGAATCAAATTCATTTGCTGGTAAATCAAATATAATGCTTGGTAAAAATGCTATAAAGATCTTTACTGGCACTGATGGAATGGAAAAATTTTTCCCGAAGCAAAAAATAATGGTGACGGGAAACCCAGTAAGAAAATCAATTACCGATGCATCGGTTTCAAGAAGCGAGGGAATACATTTTTTCTCGCTGCATGAAACGAAAACTACAGTGCTGGTGGTTGGTGGAAGCCTTGGTGCAAAATCAATCAACGAAGCAATTGATAAGGGGTTAGATGACTTGCTGGAGGCAGACTTACAAATTATCTGGCAAACTGGTAAACCCTATGCTGAGAAGGCAAAAGAGAGAGCAGAAAGCAAGCAGGGAGTTTGGGTAAATGAATTTATTACTCAGATGGAATTTGCTTATGCTGCCGCAGATATAGTTGTAGCAAGAGCAGGAGCAATGACAGTGGCTGAATTATGTGTGGCAAAAAAACCGGTGTTATTTGTTCCATATCCGTTTGCAGCAGAAGATCACCAAACAGTGAATGCAATGGCACTTATAAAAAAGAATGCAGCCTTGATGGTAAGAGATACAGAAACAATGAAAAAGCTGGTGTTTATGACAATTGAGTTGGCAAAAGATAAAAGCAAGCAAGAAGAGTTAAAAATGAATATTTCAAAACTAGCCATAACTAACGCTGATACGATAATAGCTGATGAAGTTTTGAGGAATATAAAATAGAAGAGGGACGGAAGGGTGAGGTCAAATGCTGATATTATAATAGCTGATGAAATTTTGAGGAATATAAAATAGAAAAGGGACGGAGTTTCCCTCTCCCATAGGAGAGGGACGGAAGGGTGAGGTCAAACGCTGATATGATAATAGCTGATGAATTTTTAAAACTGATTTAATTCGCCTTGAGCACAATAAGCAATACTGTCCTTATGAATGCCCCCTTTCGGGGGATTGACAAACTGAATGAAGTGTACTTTATCGGAATCGGTGGAATTGGGATGAGTGCAATCGCCAGATTTTTTCATGCTGGAAGAGTGAAAGTGAGTGGTTACGATAAAACATCAACCGTACTAACAAAAGAATTGGAAGCAAGTGGCATTGCTGTTCATTACACAGCTAATGTCGAACTGATTCCAAAAAAAGTTGACCTGGTCATTTATACACCGGCTATTCCGGCAGAACAAGAAGAGCTGGTGTATTATCGGGAAAATGATTACAAAGTGGTGAAGAGAAGTGATGTGTTGCAAATTATAACAGCAAGTTCTTTTAATATATGTATAGCAGGCACACATGGCAAAACAACGATCACCACAATGGTGGGTCATTTGCTTCGCGACAGTGGATTTGGTTGTAATGCTTTCCTCGGTGGCATTGCAGTGAATTACGGAACCAATTTCTGGAGCAGTGAAAAAAATGTATGTGTGATTGAAGCAGATGAGTATGACAGAAGTTTTTTGAAATTAAGTCCGGATATTGCCATCATCACAGCAATGGATGCCGACCACCTGGATATATATGGTACGGCAACTGCCATGGAAGATGCTTTTATTGATTTCAGTAAAAGAGTAAGGCCTGGCGGATTGGTGGTAAAACAGTTTGGATTAAAAAGAGGAAAGGAATTAGTGGCAGACGAGCAGCTCACTTACAGTTTGCAAAATGAAAGTGCTGATGTGTATGCTGCTAATATCAGAATGATGAATGGAAGTTATGAGTTTGATGTGTTGATGAAAGATAATCTGCTGGAGAATGTGAAACTGAATATGGGTGGAATGCATAATGTTGAAAATGCTATTGCGGCGATTGCGGTAGCCAGTTCTTTGGGAATTGAGAATGATAAAATCAAAGCAGCGGTAGAAAGTTTCAAAGGTGTGAAAAGAAGATTTGAATATGTAATCAAAAACGAACGATTAGTTTTTATTGATGACTATGCACACCATCCGGAGGAATTAAGGGCTTTGATAAATGGGGCAAAAACATTGTTCAAGCAAAAAAAGTGTACAGTTATTTTTCAACCACATCTGTACACAAGAACAAGAGATTTGGCTGATGGCTTTGCAGAGGTACTGGATCTTGCAGACGAAGTGATTTTATTACCGATTTATCCTGCAAGAGAGTTGCCGATAGAAGGAGTGAGCAGCGAAATGATTTTGGAAAAAATGAATAGTGAAAGAAAGAAAATTATGACTACTGAGGAATTGATGAATTGGATAAAAAATGATTTTGCTAAAACATTGAATAAAGAATTTGGAGAAATATTAATAACAGCTGGAGCCGGAGATATTGATATGCAAATAGAACCAATAAAAAATGAATTAAAAGATTTATAAAAAGTGAACGCAAAAACAACAATAAGAAAAGTATTATTTATAGCAATATGGCTTTGCATTGGCGGAGGCATGGTTACATTGTTGCTGGCAGCCATCACTAAAAAGAACAACGGATTGTGTAAAGGCTACACCATTTCTATTGAAGGTGGTACGACTAATCTTTTCATTGATAATAAAGATGTCGAGCAGTTGCTTTTTAAAGCAACAAAAGGCCCGGTAAAAGGCGATCCTGTTGCTGCCTTCAATTTGTATGAACTCGAACTAATGCTGGAAAAAAATACTTGGGTTGATGAAGCAGATATGTATTTCGACAACAAAGATGTATTGCATGTTACAATAATTGAAAAAGAACCAGTTGCAAGAATCTTTACAACGGAGGGCAATTCATTTTATATAAATGACATTGGAAAGAAGATGCCGTTGTCAGATAAAATGAGTGCAAGAGTGCCTGTGTTCACTGGATATGCTGATAAAAAGAAAATGAGTGCTGCAGATAGTTTATTCTTAAAGCAGGTAACAACTGTTGCTGAGTTTATTAGTAATGATACTTTCTGGATGTCGCAGGTAGCACAGATTGATATTACAGACGATGAAAATTTTGAAATGATTCCATTGGTTGGTAATCATCTGGTGAAATTGGGCAATGGAGAAAACATTGAAAAGAAATTCAACCGCCTGATGGTGTTTTATAAACAGGTATTGAGCAAAACTGGCTTCGACAAGTATAAAGTAATTGATGTGCAGTACAAAGGTCAGGTAGTGGTTTCAAAATCTGCGTTGGATCGGAAAGTGGATGGAGAACAACTAAAAAAGAACGTAGAGAAATTATTACGTCAGTCAGAAGAAGCAGAAAAAGAAACAACACCGAAAGTAATGCCGGCTATTATTAAGTTGGAAAAAGATTCAACATTAAGTGATGATCCTGCTTTAGAAGAACTCAAGATTACTAATCCTGAGAAGAAAATAGAAAAACCGAAACCAGTAGTGAAAGACGAACAACCAAAACCAGAAAAAAGAAAACCCAAAGCAGTGATGCCGCCAAAGGTTCCGGTGGAGCAGGATCATGGATATAATTAATATTAATAAGAACGATTTCGATAAAAACAACAACAACAACTAAAAACAACAATTATGAACAACGAACAACCCATTATTGTCGGCTTGGACATTGGAACGACCAAGATCGCAGTAATTGCCGGAAGAAAAAATGAATTCGGCAAACTGGAGATTCTCGGTTTTGGAAAAGCCAACTCCAACGGTGTAAAGCACGGACAGGTGCTGAACATTGATGAAACGATCAAAGCCATCCGAAGTGCTTTAGAAAACTGCTTTGCCTCTAATCCTAATCTTGATGTAAATGAAGTGTATGTCGGTATTGCCGGTCATCACATTAAAAGTTTGCAGACAAGGGGAGATATTGTAAGGCAAAAAACAGATGAAGAGATCACTCAAAAGGAAATTGATCAGTTGATCGATGATCAGTACAAAACATATATCCCTGCGGGAGATCAGATCATTGATGTGATACCACAGGAATTTACCGTAGATAATTTTCAAAACATACCAAACCCGATTGGGTATGGCGGTGTAAAAATTGGAGCCAACTTCCATATTATTACCGGAG
>JBDSUW010000136.1:0-4880 GCA_039927535.1 Chitinophagaceae bacterium
GGGATTATCTTCATAAAGTGATAACTGTATATTAACGTAAAACCATTTGCCGGTCAGCATCCAAACGTATTAAAATAAAAAGCATGATAGTAAAAGTAAGCAGCGAAGTTCCGCCATAGCTTATAAACGGAAGCGGAATACCAATTACAGGAGCCAATCCAACTGTCATTCCTATATTAATAGCTATATGAAAAAACAATACACCGGCAACTCCATAAGCATAACAACGGCTGAATGTACTACGTTGCCGTTCTGCCACAGTTACAATTCGAAACAATAACAGAAGATACAGGCCTAATAAAATAATACTTCCAACAAAGCCAAAACCTTCGCCCACGGTGCAAAAAATAAAGTCGGTTCTTTGTTCGGGAACAAAATCGTAACGGGTTTGAGTGGCTTTCAAAATTCCTTTCCCGAAAACTCTTCCGCTGCCGATTGCAATTTTTGACTGACGAACATTGTAACTACTCCCACTTTCTTTTTGCTTCTTAGCTTCCGCTTTAGTTAATGCCAGATCTTTTTCTACATATGGATTACTCTTACCAAATAAATCGTAGATACGTTCTATCTGATGTTTTTGCAATACATTTTCAAAAATATATGGAACAGCAAAACGTTGAATTCCTACGCAAATGATCCAGAAAACTATTATCCGCATCAAAATACTACGGTTCCTTTTTATTTGCCTGCGAAAAATATAAATGATTAATGCTGCAATAGCAGTAAGGATTATAGCCAGTGTATTCGGTTCAAACACTATCGTTGCCACGATTAATGCTGCTACTGCAAAACCAATTAATAAAATTACGGAAGGCAACCCTTCTCTGTACATTACAATAAAGAATGAAAAATAAACCAATGCCAACCCTGTCTCGCTCTGCAGAATAGTTAAAGCTGCTGGAAACAAAGCAATTGCCGTAGCAATCATTTGAGAACGGAACTTTGAAAAATCTGTTTCAGGTCTAGATAAATATTTTGCCAATGCTAATGAAACAAATATTTTACAAAATTCAGCCGGCTGAAAGTTAAAGGCTCCCATCCTTATGATAGACTCAGTTCCTTTTATTCTTGAGTGAAATGGGAACACCAATAACAGCATGAATATTCCAATTACATACCAGAGATTAGCAGTTGCGGAAAAAAACTTACTGTCTGTTAATAGTATAAAAAAAGCAAGTACTGCACCAATGATAAAAAAATAAAATTGTTTACTATAGTCAGTTTTGAAGCCGATAAAGCTTTGAACAATTGCATCACCTTCCTGATACGTTGCAGCAAAAATAGCTGTAAGCCCTACTGCTACTAACAACAGGTATATCCAGATCAGGCTCCAGTCAATCCCTTTTGATATGGCAGGGTTTTGTTCCCTCATGATAGCAGTTGTACTGGCTTACGAAAATATTTTTCTACCGGCAATATAGCTGCTGTTTCAACTTTGTTTTTTTGAGGAACAGGAATATTATCAGGAATTGATTTAACTGGAGTGCTAAAAGCTCTAAAATATTTTTTAATATAAATACTATCCTTCGTTGTTTCAAACCATTCAAATGCACGGCTAGAATCTGCAATATATTGTAGTCTTTTAAAATAAGCAGGAACCAGGTTTGCTTTTGAAATTCTATCCAGATCTGCCTCGCTTTTTTTCATCAATGTGTCGTTCAAGTATTTTTCAATCATCAGTCTGGAAATAGGTCCGGCCCAAGTAGAGCCAAAGCCAGCATTTTGTACAAAGACTGCAATTGCAATTTTGGGGTTTTCTTTTGGCGCAAAACAAACAAACATTGAATTGTTAGGTAGCTTTATTCTTCGTTTATCAAGTATAGTATAGTTTTCTGATGTTCCGGTTTTGGCACAAACATCAATACCCGGTATTTGAGCCACTCTGGCTGTACCAAATTTTACCACATCATTCATACCTTCTATCACTGCATTAAATGCGGTGTCAGAAATATGCGTAAGAACATTTCTCTTTATTCTGAATTTATTCATCAAGGTAGAATCATCAGCTGTTTCACCATCTATTTTATCTACAAAATGAGGTGTGTAGTAATAGCCTTTGTTAGCAATAATGCACATTGCATTGGCCATTTGTAATGGTGTGGTTAACATTTTATCTTGTCCAATACCCAGTGTAAGATTAGTGCAAGATGTCCAGTAATTATTATTCTCTCTGTTATAGTCAGCAGTATCAGGAATATTGCCTTTGCTTTCACTTGGCAAATCAACTCCTAAACGAACACCTAAACCAAAGGCATGCATATATTCCGCCCATTTTAAAAACCCCTCTTTTACATTTTTATATTTCGGATTATCGACTGCAAGTCTGTATACATGAGCATAATAAGAGTTACAGGAGTTCGCAATTGATAAACGAACATTGGCGGCATGACCACCTCCTGAGTGTGTGCAGGCGGGTTTACCATGTCCGCACAAAGTGTACCGCCCTCCACAAGGAAAACCATAGGATGGAGTAATAACCCCTTCATCCAATGCTACTAATGCACCCAATGGTTTGAAAGTTGAACCCGGCTCGTATCTACCTCCTATCGCTCTGTTCAGCATTGGCCCTGTTACATCTAAAACTAACTTGCTGTAATTTTTACTCCCAGCTGGGCCTGTTAATTCATTCGGATCATAATTAGGTCCCGAAACCATCGCCAATATTCCACCTGTTTTTGGATCAATCGCAACTAATCCACCAACTTTATTTGACATTAATTTTTCAGCCAGTTGCTGCAACTCAATATCTATAGAAGTTTTCAACCCTCGTCCTGCAATAGAGGCTGTATCAAAATCACCATTTTCATAATGGCCAACCAACCTGTTCTTGTTGTCTTTGATCATATACTCAACGCCACGTTGTCCCATCAGCACATCTTCATAATATGATTCAAGACCGGTTTTACCAATGTAATCGCCTTGACGATAAAAATTACCCGAACGTTCAATGTCTTTTGCATCTGCTTCCCGGATATAACCCAAAATATGTGCTGCCGCATTGAAAGGATAAGTTCGTAATGGTCTTTCTACCAGATTAAAACCCGGATACTTCCAACTGTTTTCTTCAAACCTTGCCTGAATATCCTGTGTTAGCAAGCCTTTGAAAACAGATGGTCTTACGGGGCCGTTCTTAAACCGGGCTTCCAGTACTCTTTGTTTAAAATCTTCAATGTCAATTCCAATCAGGTTACAAAAATCCAGCGTATCGATGCCTTTTATTTCTGAAGGCGTAACCATCAAGTCATAAATAATGGTATTATTTAAAATGGCTTTCCCTTTTCTGTCGAAAATGATGCCTCTTTCCGGATAATCAACTTTTGCAAAAACAGCATTATCCATAGCTGCTAACTGGCGATGCCTGCCATCAATTACCTGTAGGTAAAAAAGCTGTGCAATAATAAAAATAAATGCTACCAGGAAAATGATTCGGATGATACGGCTTCTTGATTGGTTGAACACAGACATGGAACTAGAAAAACAAAACTATAAGAGTGAGAAAAATATTTCAATTCGTTTACAAAGTACGAATTACCAATGGCGGTTTCCAAATCTATTTACAGATAAAATATTTTTTAAGATAATTTTTTATAGCGCAGGTAAGTTTACTCGTCGCTACGAAGTATTTGTTCTGAATTTCATTCTCCTTGGAAACAATAACTCAATAGTTATAATAAGCAACATACTGATGGCTGTAGTGGCAATAACTTTGATAATAAAATCGAGAAAACTTCCAAAGCTGAGCCATTGCAGAAAGACCATATAGCCATGATGCAGGAGCGTAAGCACAAAAACATATACCAGGTAAGGGGTCCAAAGCATGGCTTTGGGTGACGGTTCCCTGTAATTAAAATCTGAAGAATCTTTTGGTGTAAGAACCCCTATCAAAAATGGACGAACATAAGCTATCAGAAGGCAAGCAGCAGTATGTAACCCCGGTGTCATGGTAAAATAATCCAATGTAAGACCGGTTAAAAATCCAATTATCAGCAACCATTGGCGGGAAACCGAGAAAGGAAGCCAAAGCAGGAATAAAAAATAGATGTATGGTGTAATGAAACGATGCAGGTGCGGAATCTTATTCAGCAAAAGCACCTGTATTAAAATAAATACAGCAAATCGTAAGATATTTCTCAGTAAATCACTCACTTTTTGTTGTTTTTGGGATCTTCAATTTTTTTTCGGGTATCCTGATTTAGCTTTATCTGCTCACTATACTGAAGATTCTCTACTACAAAAACCTGATTAATATTATAAAAACTGGCACCAGGCTTAATTTTCAAAATATAAAAATTAGTACTCTTGTCTGTCACAACTTCTGCAATGGTACCAACCATATATCCCGGAGGAAAATTGTAGGAGTAGATGCTGGTTAAAACGGTATCGCCCATTTTAATTTCAATACTTTTGGGAATTCCTTTTAATGTTAGTCTTCTTGGGTCTTTCCCATCCCAATCAATAGTTCCAAAATTTCCCGTTTTCTTCAATGAGGCATTTACTTTTTGCTGCACATGTAACAAACTCATTACCTGGCTGAAATTAGGACTAACATTGACAACAACACCAACGGCAGCTCCATCGGAACTGATAACAGCCATATTATCTCTTATGCCATGGTTTGATCCACGGTTCAATTGGAGATAATTTTTCTGACTGTTAACTGTATTGTACACTACGCTGGCTGGCCTGAAATAATAACGACGATAATTGCCCAGTGTATCAAATGGTACTGAATCTTTTACCAGTCTGGTACTGGTATCAACATGGATAAAATTGCGTGAAAGTAAATTCAACAAGGAGTCATTCATCTTATGCACCCGCCTGTTTTCATCTTTCAATGTCAGGAAACTTTGTACATTACTATATTTTGAATTAACCCAGCC
>JBDSUW010000137.1:0-5977 GCA_039927535.1 Chitinophagaceae bacterium
TAACTGACAGAGTAAGACGATTAATAAGCAAAGGCAAATGTGGTGCTCAGGAATGGTTGGACATTATGCATGAAGCACATAAATTAAACATCACAACTTCCGCCACCATGATGTTTGGCCATGTGGAAACAATTGAAGAAAGGTTTGACCACTTAATAAAAATAAGAGAAGTACAAAGCAGAAAACCTGCAGATGCCAAAGGCTTCCTTGCATTTATTCCATGGACATTTCAGGATGTAGACACACTGCTTGCTAAAATAAGAGGAGTGCATAATTTAACTACGCCGGAAGAATACATCAGAATGATTGCTTTAAGCCGCATCATGCTACCTAATGTAAAAAACATACAGGCAAGCTGGCTTACTGTTGGTAAACAAACTGCCGAAATATGTTTGCATGCCGGTGCTAATGATTTTGGCTCCATTATGCTGGAAGAAAATGTAGTAAGTGCAGCGGGTGCGCCACATCGTTTTACTTACAAAAGTATTCAGGAAGCTATACTGGAAGCAGGTTTTGAACCACAGCTGCGAAATCAACAATATGAGTGGAGAGAAATACCTGAAACCATAGAAGAGCAGGTGATAGATTATTAAAACCCGAATCCCTAAGGGGGGCATTTGGGTCGTTTATAGTATATAAATATTTTTCACTGACATTAAGCATAATTTAAAACTAGTAAAGAATTTTAGTGCTTAAAGTCAATAAAGCCCATTTAGGCCCGCCCGCCTGCCCGATCTGATTCATTCAGGCGGGGATGACCCGGTCGGACGGGGTTACTGGTATATGAAAAAAACATTTAGCTGGTTTAGAAAAGTTGCGTTGGCAGAAGGAATTTCTTTTTTAGTTTTATTAGTAATTGCCATGCCGTTGAAATATTTTGCTGATATGCCAATGGCTGTAACCATTGTAGGAAGCTTGCATGGAATTCTTTTTGTAGCCTTTTTTATTTTAGCAAGAGAAGTGATGTCAGATTATAAAAAAGGTTTTAAATGGTTGGTAAAAGCTGGAATAGCATCTTTATTGCCTTTTGGTACTTTTGTTATGGACAAGGAATGGAAAAAGGAAGAGGCTGCAGCAAAAACTATTTAACGTAATCTTTTACCTGCTTACTTTATTTTAAAAAAAACGAGTGATGAAAAAAATATTCTTTTTTATTTTAACTGCAACATTTTTATTCTCCTGTAAAAGCAAAGATGCAGAACAACAAAGCAGTGATGAAGACAGTATTAATGCACCTTTCTACTGGCAAGCATACTTTGATGATTCAACGGGAAAAGTAGATTACAGAAAAATTCCTTCCAATGATAGTTTGTCTACAACAAGTATTATTGATTTTCTAAATGCTGGTAACACAAACATTAAACTGGAGTTTGTAAAAACTTCGAATGATACAGTATTTTTAAGAATAGCAGACGCCATACACCTCACTCAGCAAATGGGTTCAACTGGTCCAACAATTTATTTATCGGAGGTTGTTTATAACATGACGCAAATGCCGGGAATAAAGGAAGTAAATATTGACTTTGAAGAAGGAGATCATGCCACACCCGGGACCTACAACAGAACTACATTCGACAAAGAATAAAACAGCCTTCTTGTAAAGAAGGCTGCTGCATTACAAAAAAATTATTTCGGAAACTTTTCTACAAGATTGGTAATGGGTTTCACCGTTCTTAAAAAAGCATAGATTGCTTTCAGATCGGAATCTTTCATTCCGGCAATTTCTATAACCGGCATGACGGTATTTTGTTTGCCTGGATCAATATTGTATGCTTCTTCTTTACGATAAGGATGAAATTTATTTAAAAATCTTTCTTCTGTCCAAGTGCCAATACCTGTTGCACTATCAGGAGTAATATTTGCAGATTGAACTATATTGCTACTCAGTTTAAAAGGATATCCACCGGCATACATTCTTGACATATCCGGTCCCTGGGGTGTAGGGGGTGAATGACAGGTACCGCAATCAGCTATTCCAACTAAATAACCTCCATAGTTAACGATATCGCCTTCTGAAGGTTTTATATTTCCATCAACAGAAGCCTGTAGAAACTGACCTGGATAAGCAGCGGCTATCGGCATCATTAATTGTCTTGCCGGTACTTTATTTTTTATAGGTTTAAGTGTTCTTATATAAGCAATAATGCTTAGCAGATCTTCTTTCGCCATTCTGTTATAATGCGGATAGGGCATTAAAGGAAACAACGTATCGCCCTTCTTACTGATTCCTTGTGTGATGGCCTTGATTAATTCATCATCCGTCCAGGTGCCGATCCCAGTTTCATTATCAGGAGTTATATTTTTGCTGTAGATCTTTCCGGGTAATCCAAATTTTTCATCAAACAGCAAACCTCCACCTCCTTCCGTTCCGGGTACAACAGGACCTGCATATTTTGTAAAATCTCTCTGGCTATGACAGTGAACACACATCGCAACATTTGTTGTAAGGTATTCTCCATGATCTATTACCTTTTGAATAGAATCAGCTGTTCCATCTTTGGTTTGTTTGTCTGAATTATTGTTACATGAAACAAAATTAGCGGCAGCAATAATGAGAACTATTATTGCTGACAAAGAAATGAACTTTTTCATAACTGTAGTAGTTGGTTTTTGATTGCACAATTAATTTACTACAGAAAAGGTAGAAAATTTTCTGAAAATCGTCAAAGGAAATTTTTAGTGAATAAGACCTGCAGATTCCAGCAGCTTATTAAGTATCACTATCTCAGCATTATAACCGGCAGCAATCCGCCCTAAAGAATTATCAGACTTAATTACCTGTGCAGGGTATAGACTACACATCCGTAGGGCTTCACCCAATTCAATACCTGCATGATTAACAAGGTTCTGCAAAGCCTTTGTCATTGTTAGTGCTGAGCCGCTTAGAATATTGGCTGCTTCATATTTATCGCCTGAAAGTTTATGCGGATACTGACCTTCTGTTGTTTCGGTAACGGCATCAGTTATTGCAAACAGTCTTTCGGCCATTGCCTTTTTTGCAATTCTTATAGCTGCATAATCAACATGATGTCCATCGGGAATAATGCTTGCCATTACTTTAGGATCGTCCATTGCTGCGCCAACCAAGCCGGGTTGCCTGTGTTGCAGCGGACTCATTGCATTATATAAATGTGTTACGGCCGTTATGCCATTGGCAAAGCCGATTTTTGATTGTTCATACGTTGCATTGCTATGGCCAGCAGAAATAATTATATCTTCTAATAGTATTCTGTCAATAATTTCCTTGCTGCATTGCTCCGGTGCCAATGTTATTATTCGTATTACGCCTTTGCCGTAATTCAATAGTTCATCTACTTCTTTTAATGATGGTGGATGAATCAATGATTCGATATGTGCACCTCTTTTTACAGGATTGATCCATGGACCTTCTATATGCAATCCCAAAATTCCTTGCCCACCTTTCTGCCAGTAATCTCTAACAGCATCTATACATTTATGAAAAACTTCAGTTGTATTAGTAGCAACCGTTGGCATGCAAAAAGCAGCTCCGCCTTTCTCGCAATACTCTTTCAGCATAACCAATGAATCAGCTTCTGGATAAACGGCCAACAGCTTACCATATGCTCCATATATCTGCAAATCTATAAAAGCAGGTGCAAGAATGCATTCATTAAACTGCTCGGTAACTATAGAAGAAGGAAGTGATTGTACGGGTACCAGTTCTTTGATCTTACTATTTTCAACAATTACAACATGATGGTTTAGCCAACTATCACCTGTAAAAATTTGGTCTGCAATATATGCTTTCAACGTATTTGTCATTACGACTAAGAATTAATGAAATTAAATCAGTCGCAATGTATTGAATCTCTTTTATTTTTTTGAGAAATGCCGAAACGATGAATATTCTTCATTAGTTGAACTACCGTTTTTTTTGCTTACTTTTTTCAATCCTTTTTTGTGCTAACGGACGCAAAACAATTTCTCCGGAGGCAGTGAATAGTGTTTTCCAAACCAGGTTAAAGAAAGACCGGGTGGCATCCCGTTGTACAGTTATGCCATGAGCTTTTCTTTCTTCCCCATCTTTGGAAGGATTTTCTTTATAGATAAGAAGTCGGTTAGCCACAAAGGATAACAGTCCTTTTTTCTCCATTTTTTTATCCGCTGACACTTTATTGATTAGAATGTCCATTTCGTCATACTTCATTTGTAAATCTCCGGTTCCCCTGTCTTCGTTACCATTGATAGTATAATCCAGACGTTTCATATTAAAGGATTGCAGATCTACACCAGTCATGGGCCGAAATATAGGTTGCAGTTGTGCTGCAGTAAGATTAGTAACCGTTGATTGCACCGTAAAGGCCCCTTTTTTATCGGTAAGACTAAAATTGAATACGGCATTAATAGTACCGGTTTTTATTACTGATCCATTAATCCGGACAATACATTGTGCTGATTGTGCAATAGCAGCCCGGTCATTTGTAATATTATCAAGTGTACCTCTAAGAGAAGGAAAAACAATTTTTCCCGTCAATCCGGTTGTATTACTTTTTTCACTATAGGAAAGGGTTGCATTCGTTACATTCATTCGTTTTACCTTAATTACAAAAGGGGCTTTTTGCAGTAACTGGTTGGGATAGCCTCCTTTTTTGCTTTTAACATTGGCCGGCATATTCCTGTCCAGCTCCAGTGCAATTGAAGGTGAGGCCAGTGTAACTGTATCAATTTGTAATTTATTATTGCTGATCCATTGTGGCAGTAAAAAGTTATGAAACGTTAAAACGGGAACTTTTATCTTATAAATTTCATGTTGAATACCAAAATAATTTTTAATCTCTCCCTCTGAAACAGCGGGTAAAAAAGTAAAGTCTTTTAATTCCATTTTCCCCACAGAAGAACTGTATTGTATTTTTTTTGCAGCAAGATTATACAAACCATCTGGTGTTTTTAGCTTCATATCATCAGCAGCCAATGCTATATTTTTTGAAAATAATAATCGGGTGCTATCTTTTGCAGAAACACTATCCACCTTTACATTCGTAACTATAAAATTACATTTATCTAACTGCCAGCGGAATGATTTTGCACTGTCTACATTCTGGTAATTAACTTTAAGATTTGCACAAATTATATTGTCGATGCTGATTTTTTTTATATCCGGTTGAATTAATTTCCATAAAGGTTCGTCGTTGCTGCTAATAGTATCAGTTGTTCTGAAATGACGGGCCAGTTTTACATCAGCAGCCAATAGATCAATTTCCCGGATTTCTATCTCTTTATAAAATATCAATTTCCACACTTTTAATCCGCTTATGTTAGCTTCAGGCAACGAAAGATCCATTGTTAACGGAGGTAAGTTACGGGCATCTTTCATTTGCTGGTACCGGTTACTGTCTATAGAAATATGCAGATTAGAAAGCTTTACATTGCCACTCCAAAAATTGACTTCAATTTTACCCAACTCAAATTTGTACAAGCTGTCTGAGCCTTCTACAATAACATTGCTTAACCGGCTTTTTACCATTGGTGGAAGATACTTGGTTATGTATACCTGAAAGCCGATAATCACTATAAGGATCAAGGCAATAATTATAATCAGTATTTTCCGGATTAGAGATTTATTTTTACCGGAAGCCATATATATTTTTCTCTAAAATTAACCAAACCATGCCAATTTTGTTATTCTGTAACCAACTTCTTTTATGGCTTATTCTTGAAATGGATATAAAAAATGGTACTCAAACTTTAAAAGCTGTAAGCATTAAGAAGGAAACAGCACTTGTTGATATAAAAGAACCAAAGGGTAAAAAAAGATATACTGCCGGGGAATTTAAAGTAGAAAGAGAAAAGATGATGGAAGAAATGAATAAGAATAACCAGGGCGGTAACAGAATTATACGAATGAATTAATAAATAAAATAGTTGTACTCAAACCCTTTTGCAAAACAGGAGGGTTATTTATGCGCAAGCATTTACAACACAATCAATTTATTTGTGTGATTGGAGTTGTTCCCCG
>JBDSUW010000138.1:0-11199 GCA_039927535.1 Chitinophagaceae bacterium
CATTTACGCCGATCTGGGATTGACCCATTATGCTGCTATGGAAGCATTTGTCAGGTGGTATTACTAGAAGAAATTCCAAATAAGAAATCACAAATCCCAGTTGGCAACGGTCTTTTGGGAATTGGGATTTATGAAAATTTGGGATTTTATTTATTGTAAACATTCTATCTTTATTAAAATTTTAATCTATGTCAATATTCAAATCGAGTAACCCTGCATTACAGGAAAAAACTTACCAGGGAACTATTCTTGAAGGAATCAGTACTGGTGAGGAAATGACCGTTAACGGAACATTAAATAAATTCGGCATTTTAATGGCACTCATGGTAGCCTCTACCCTTTTTGCCTGGAACCAGTTTGATAAAGGAAGCGACCCTATGCCATTAATGCTTGGAGGTGTTTTTGGAGGTTTGGGAATAGCTTTACTGATGATGTTTAAAAAAACATGGGCCCAATATCTTGCACCGGGCTATGCAATTTTAGAAGGTTTGTTTGTGGGATCTATTTCAGCAATGTATAATTATTCTTATCCCGGTCTTCCTACACAAGCAGTAGCATTAACCTTATTGGTAACATTGATAATGTATTTGCTATATCGTTACAAAATAATAAAAGTTACTAAAAAACTGAGAATGGTTGTAGTTGTTGCTACTGCTGCCATTGCAATTTTCTATATGGTACAATGGATTACTTTTTTAGTGATGGGATCACCAGTAGGATCATTTACCAATGCAGCTACCCCTTTGGGTATTGGCTTTTCAATATTAGTTGTTGGCTTAGCCGCATTTAATCTTTTATTGAACTTTGATATGATTGAAAAAGGTGTTGAAATGAGAGCACCTAAATATATGGAATGGTATAGTGCATTTGGTTTGCTGGTTACAATAGTCTGGTTGTATCTGGAATTACTTCGTTTACTGTCAAAACTTCAAAGAAACTAAACTTCTATAATAGCTTTAAAACCCGTCTCGCCTAAGGCGAGACGGGTTTTATTATGTGTCAGGTTTTTTTTCAGCCTCTTCATCTAAAATTTTTACAGAAGAGGTTATTGTTTCGTCATCGGTAGTAAATTCGTTTTGATAAATTTTTGTCAGCACAATTAAATAACTTACAAGTAAAGGACCAAAAATGAGGCCTATAAATCCGAATAAGCCTAATCCGATAATTACTCCAAGTACTGTAACAACAGGATGAACATCTCCCATTCTTCGCATGATAGTTATTCTCGCAACATAATCTACATTCCCTGTTATTAGTACACTATAAACCAATAGACCGGTAGCATTCAATGTATCTCCAGTGGCAAACATATATAAAACTAAAGGCACCCACACAATCATCGTTCCCACAATAGGAAAAAAGGCAAAAACCCCCGTTATGAATCCCCATAACCCAAATTCATTAAGACCAAAAATAAAATAACCTATTGTGGCAACCACTCCCTGGATAATAGAAATAAGAGGAATACCCAAAGCATTTGCCCGTATCAGTCTTTTTGTTTCAGCAGCCAGTAAATTAGTGTTTTCGTTTTTTAATGGAATCATTTTCACCAATGTTTTCTCAATTTCTTTACCATAATAAAGCATATAATATAGAAAGAACAACATAATAATAAGATTCGTAATCAGGTTAGCTGTGCTGTTTAGAATTGACGGTATATATGTTGCTGCTTTTTCAAGTGAATTGGATAGCGATTTTTCTGAAATCAGATTAAAACCAACCTTTTGCTGTACTTGAGCAACCGCCCGTTTCAAATTTTCTACAACTGCTGTGGGGTCACTTAGCAAATCATTTACTTTAGGGCTTACCAATGTTATTGCAAGAAAAATAGGTATCCCCAGTAAAATCAGATAATAAATTATGTACATAAAGGCTGTATTTCCTTTTTTCCATTTTTTATTATATACTAACTGAAAATAATTGGCCCGGCTTAAAATATAAAAAGTGAGAGCTCCAAGTATACCAGGTAAAAAAATTGTAAGTTCCTTCAAGGAAAGTACTAACAACAGGATGATTAATGATAGAGTAAGAATCTGTTTTAACCTGTCATTGAAATTAAACATAGTATAACTTTAAAAGTAATTTTTTAAAATAAAATATAATATCGAATATATCATATTTATCTAAAAAAAATAAGCCTGTAAATGTAAAAAGGGCTGAATCAAATTTAATTCAGCCCTTTCACATTTAGTATAAAATTAAGAATATTTTACTCATATTTTTCTTCGCCATTACTGTGGCTCTTAATATCAGGAATTTTGTTTCTTACTAAATTGGTAAGAAAAAACTGAGTGGCGAGTCCTGCCATTTTTCTAAAAATATTACCTGAATTACGAACTACAATTTTTTTGCCTAACATTCCGGCACCAGCACTTATTACTGTGTCAATTATTGTAGTTTTAAGACCAGGCCTAGTAATTACACTACGTAAAGCAGCACCCACAATATTCGCAGGCTTTAGCGTTTCAAGTAGTCCATGATAAGATTCCTTAAGGTCATCAAGGTGATTCTCATATTCCTGCTCAAGTTGCCTGATTCTTACAGTAAGCAACTGCTTATTTACTATGTTACTATCCACTACTTTATAATTTTATCAATAATAATATCCCTAAGAGGGGCTTTAATAAGTTTGTCTTTCGCAAAAAATAAAACGAGCCCGGCAATAACATAAAATCCACCAACAATGAAAAATCCATAATGCAAATTACCGAGTTCGGATCCTATCCAAAATGCAAAACCAAAACTTATAATTATAAAAGAAACTCCTGCAAGCATAACTATAGCAATGATTGTAATAACAGATGAAACTGTTTCAGAAATTTTATCAACCGCCCTTAACTTTAAAAGTTCGGATTTGGTTTCTATTAATTCGCTTGCCTTTGAAATAATAGTTTCAATTTTGTCGGCTGTTGATTGCATAGTATACTTATTTAACTGTTACCAGTTTAAAGGATATAGTTATTTAACAGACATACTCAAGAAAGGCTGTTTTTAACTTCATTCTTAGCTGAACTAAGTTTCGATTTGGCTATATCGCCAAACTCGTCAGCTTCGTCTTTAGCGTCAGAATAACTGTTTTTTACACTATCAATAAATTCACCGAATTTGTTTTTTACAGAATCGGCCATGTCTCCAGATTTATTTTTTATTTTTTTTCTTGTTGCTGAACCTTTATCTGGTGCAAAAAGAATTCCGGCTAAAGCGCCAGCGGCAGCACCTGCTACAAATCCTAATAATGCTTTTGTACTCATAAAATAAGTTTAAATGTTATAAAATTGTTTTTAAAAATTACTAAATACGTTTTCAAATCTGTATTATATTGTTTTATGTACATACATAAGTGAACGTATATAGCTAAGTAAAGAAATAAACAGCAAAACATGAATAAAAGGGCCAAATTTAAATAGAAGAAAACCAATAATCCATGCAGTTAACAAAAAAAAGCTAAAAAATAAAAGAATTTTTTTCATATAAGATAATAATAGGATACTATTCGAATACTAATCATTTTTATATTTTTGCCGATCTTCCAAAAATCAATGAAATTAGGAACAGTACGATAAAAATATAAAATAGAATTTTTGCTATAGAAGCTGCTCCAGCAGCTATGCCACCAAACCCAAATACAGCAGCAATGATAGCGATTATCAGAAATGTAATTGTCCAGCGTAACATAAATTGAGGTTTTAGTTTTTAAAAATAGTTAATCTTTCTACACTTTGAAAAAATCATGCCACATTCATTCACCTATTCCTCAAAAGATGGAACAGATATTGTTTAAACAACTTGTTCCAAAGAATCGTATAACCAAAATTAAGCAAATTTATGACTCCTGACATTGGTATCCCAGCAAAGAACCTAAAAAGCATTGCAGAATTACTATCTATCGTACTGGCAGATGCTACGGTTCTATATACAAAAACCCGAAAATTCCATTGGAACGTTTCTGGAAACAGTTTTATGGAATTGCATAAATTATTTGAAGACCAATATGATAAACTAGCTGTTTCAATAGATGAAATAGCAGAAAGAATAAATAAATTAGGCGTGAAAACCCCAGGAACTATGAAGGAATTTCTACAATTGGCAACCCTGAAAGAATCTCCTGGAAAATATCCTGCACAAAAGGAAATGATTAAGGAATTGTTACAGGATCATGAAGCGGTTACAAAACAATTAAGAACATATATAAAGGATACTGACGAAAAATATAATGATATTGGCACTTCTGATTTTCTTACGGGTCTGATTAAAGAGCATGAAACAATTGCCTGGACCTTGAGAAGATATCTGCACTAGAAATCTCATGAACCACAAATCAGGTTATCCATATAGTCTAATTAAAAAATGGGTTGACCTGAAATTACCCCAAAATGGAGCATCACAGCAGATTCCCGGTAGTAATTATGGGTGGTAGAATTTGGGGTTCATTCACTGCCTCTACTATGGTACGAAATTCAATTAAGTATATGATTATTTATTCAAGAGTAAAAAGGCTGTATTCCAAATCAGATATCTCGAAGAAAATCAAGTAAGTAAAGAAATAGGCATCCCTTCACCGGCAGCTATATATCGTGGAGATGCTCGAATAACTGATACATATCTGTTTACTCATGTTCTGCTTCAGTAAGGTATTAAAAAGAGTTTATTGATAAATTATCGAACAAAAAATGAAAAAGGAAATCACAAATCCAAAAGTGTAGAATTAATTACTGATAGTGGGGTAAAAATTAGTACATCTATATATATATATCCCGCAGTATATGAAACAGTAAATTATATAGATAAGTCAATAGTAAAATCAAATTTCTCGTATACACTAATTAGCGAACCTCTCACAGTAGAGAGGTCATTTTTTAAAAATGACTTACTCCTCTGGAAAACTGCAGGCCCATACCTATATTTGAGTAGTACGGAAGTCAATAGAATTATAATTGGTGTTAGAGATGAAGAATTTTGTTCCCCTAGTAAAAGAGATAAGCTGATTGGAGCCTAAACAAAAAAGATCATCAAAGATTTTAAAAAATTAATTCCACATATAATTTTGATTCCAAATTTGACTGGATCGTAACAGTTGGTTTCACAAAAGATGGCTTCTCATATATTGATAGTGATAAAAATCTATCCAATAGATATTTTTCATTAGAATTTGGACGTAACGGTATTACCTTTAGTTTAATTGCAGCAGAAATAATATCGCCAAGTTTACTTCAAAAAATAATATAAGTTGCTGCAATATTTTTTGAAAGGATATAGTTAATTTAAAGAAAGTATGGATACTCTTATAAAAAGAACAATAGTCGAGAAACGGATCCGTAACGGATATATACTGGCTTTTCTACTGCTTTTGTTGTCTTACCTGCTTACACTTTATGCTAACAAGCAGTTGTCAAAACAAATAAAAAGCACCGAGCATACTAACAACGTTATTAATAGTCTTGAAAAGATGCTGTCTAATGTAAAAGACGCAGAAACAGGTATGCAGGGTTATATCATAACAAAGGATGTTGAATTTCTTTCACGTTATGCAGGAAGCCGGAAAAAATCAGATTCATTACATAAAATAATTGCAATGCTGACCATGGATAATCCAGGCCAACATGAAAGAGTTTTGACACTCAAACAAAATATTGACAGAAGATTTGAAATTTTAAAATTTGAGTTAGCCGATTTTAATTCAAATAACAGAGAACTTACAGATACATTATTAAACCTTCAATCAGAGGCGAAAAAATCAATTGACAATATTCGTACAACCGTATTCATGTTACAACAGGATGAAAACATTTTGTTGAAAGATCGGGGAAAGAAAATAAAAACGACGATTAATACAATGAACATGTTTGCCATTATATCCCTCCTATTGGCAGCTGCCCTGGTTATTTTTGGGCTTATCACTTTTTTCAAAGAAAGTAAAGAAAGAAAAAAAGCCATGATAAAAATAAAGAACTATCAGGTTGAATTAAATAACAGGATTATAGAATTAAATATGGCCAATGAAGAATTGATTCAAATGCGTAGCATTGAAAAATTTGCCGCTACAGGACGCATAGCCAGAACAATAGCCCATGAAGTGAGAAACCCTCTTACTAATATTAATCTTGCAGCCGATCAGTTAAAATCAGAAGTAACTCCGGATGATGAAAATGCCCAGTTTCTTTTCGAAATGATAAACAGAAATAGTAATCGTATTAATCAGTTAATTTCTGACCTGCTTAATTCGACTAAGTTTTCTGATCTCAACTATGAAAAGATCTCCATTAACGCTCTTTTAGATGAGGCTTTAGAGGAAGCAAAGGATCGAACAATATTGAATAATACCAGAGTTTTAAAAAACTACAGCGCAGATATATGTGAAGTATCTGTAGACAAATCAAAAATAAAACTGGCTTTTTTAAACATTATTATAAATGCATTAGAAGCCATGGAAAACGTTGCAAATGCTGTTCTTAAGCTGGAAACAAAAGGAATGAATAACAAATGCTTTATCATTATTAGTGATACAGGAAATGGTATGGATACTGACTCGATTGCCCGCCTTTTTGAGCCCTATTTTACAACAAAGCAAAATGGAAATGGCTTAGGATTAACCAATACACAAAATATTATATTAAATCATAAAGGTGAAATACAAGCAAAAAGTGAAGAAGGAAAGGGAACTATATTTACAATAATCTTGGATTTTGCTCCCTAGTTAATAGAATTGTGGAATTATTTCCACAAATTGAGGTTAAATTACACAAGACCTAAGGTAAGTTGTCGTTAGTGATTAATAAATCAACTACATTATTAATTTCTGTTAATGTAAAAGGTTTAGATAGAAAATAATTGGCTCCATTATTATATGCCTTTGTTCTGTCTTGAGGGCTGTCATGAGCGGTAATCACTATAACTTTCAGATCGGGATATTTATTTCTTATTTTAAGTAAGAAATTTATACCAAGTCCATCAGGTAAATGATTATCTAATAGCAAGATAGAAGGAACTTCCTCCTCTATTATTTTCTCAGCGTCTGATATAGTATGTGTAAAAGAAGTAGTAAAATTCCGTTTAATAAGACTTCGACTTAAAAAATAACATATATCCACTTCATCATCCACAATTAGTACTTTAGTAAGTGGTGACATAATTTTCCTAGATCATTTAAATTATTTATTCTATAATTATCTTTTTTATGACTCAAAACCTCTGCCAGTTTGTTATACACTTATGAAATATTAAATGGGCATTTATTTTGTAAATAAGATTTAAGAAAATTTCATGTTCTACTAAAATATAATTTACATTTAAAAGAAAAAACGAGGCTAAATGAAAAAAATTCTGATTATAGATGATGATCTGGATATGTGCAGGTTACTTAGTCATTATTTACAAAGAAAAGGCTTTGAAACTGATACCGCTCATACAGGTGGTAAAGGCCTCTCAAAATTCAAAGAATCCAATTTTGAAATGGTATTGTGCGATTTTCGACTGGGTGATATGAATGGGAAAGAGGTTTTGCAGGAAATAAAAAAGATAAACGCTGAAGCAATTGTTATAATTATCACAGGCTATTCAGATGTGAAAATGGCAGTTGAAATTATACGGCATGGTGGTTTTGATTATATTACAAAACCATTAATTCCGGAAGAAGTAATTAATGTTATTAACCGTGCATTCGCAGAATCGTCTGAAAACAACGATGAACTAAAAAAATATCCGGATAATACTCAGCCGAAGAGTAATAATCTACAATCTAAGGATGAATATTTAGTAGGAATCTCTCCCCGCACAGTAGAATTGTATAAACAAGTTGATTTGGTTGCCCCCACGAATTATAGTGTTATACTCTATGGGGAAAGCGGAACAGGTAAAGAGGTTATGGCAAAAATCATCCATCAAAAAAGTAAAAGGAATGGCAAACCTTTTTTACCAGTGGATTGTGGCACCCTATCAAGAGAATTAGCTGCAAGTGAACTCTTTGGACATGTAAAAGGATCTTTTACTGGAGCATTGGCTGATAAAGAAGGATTTTTTGAAGCCGCAGATGGTGGCACTCTGTTTCTTGATGAAATAGCAAACCTTCCGGTTGATGTGCAAACAACGCTGCTTAGAGTTGTGCAGGAAAGAAAGTTTAAAAGAGTTGGAAGTAATAAAGATATTACAACTGATGTAAGGGTTATAGTTGCTTCTAATGAAAATTTGCGGGAAGCTTGCCAAAAAGGAAAATTCAGAGAAGATTTGTACCATCGTTTTAATGAATTTTCCATTTCAATCCCTCCTTTAAGAGAACGAAAAGATGACATACAACTTTTTGCAGATTTTTTTCTGAAAAAAGTATCCAAAGAATTGAATAAACCACTGGAAAAATTTGATGATGAAGTAATGCAACTTTTTCTTGAATATAACTGGCCTGGAAATTTGCGTGAAATAAAGAATGTAATACGGAGGGCAGGATTATTATCCTCAGGAGGAGTTGTAACTGCCAATACATTACCTTGGGAAATTATTGGCAACCCACTTGGTCTAAAAAATACTGTATCAGAATTAAGTAAAAATCAGTCGTCAACCGCCCAGGATAAGCCAAGACCTGTTGATCTGAAAGACGCTGCTACGCAAGCCGAATATGAAACAATCATGAATGTTTTAAAGGAAGTGAAATTCAATAAAACAAAAGCTGCAGAAGTGTTGAAAATCGACCGAAAAACTCTTTATAATAAAATAAGAAACTACGAAGAGTCCAACAGTATCAAAGAAATGGAATAGATTAAACAACAAATGAGTAAAATAGACTCCTATTTAGTCGCTTACATTCAAATTTGCTTTTTTAAAAATTATACGGCACAAGAGTTGCATAATTAATGTGATGTAATACTATTAATTAAAAAGCAAAAATATGAATACTGCAACTCCCATGACCACTCTTGTATCTGTGCTCGAAAAATTACGTAAAAGAAATCAAGATATAGAATATACGATGACAGCGGAAGGATTTTCTGCTGGTAAAAATAAATTTTACAATCCCGAAGAGCTAATAATAATAAAAACATACCGTTTTGAAGGAGACTCTGACCCTGCTGACTCCACAATTTTATATCTGATAGAAGCTCAAGATGGCCTTATAGGATACAGCATAGATGCATATGGAGCTTTTTCAAATCATGAACCATCTTATGATGAATTCATAAAAAAAATAAAAGTAGAAGATCGGGATGAACAGATACTCTTTAATGATGCTGACTAACCCCCGCAGATATTTTTCAATAGATTTCACTCTCTATAATTAAGGAACTTTCCTAGTAAACAAAAAACAAAGAAAGTTTATTATTTCAATTGGCATGAAATTTTCATTGATGCGATTTGGTTGCATTTCAATCTAAATAATTATAATGGAAAAAAAACACTTACTATTTGCTGCTGCTTTGCTTGTTTTATTATCATGCAATAATTCTTCTAAGGATAGTGTAGAAAAAGCTGACTCCACCAATCAGGCCATAAAGGACAGTGCGATAAGTAACAATAAACCTGTTCTTGAAGATGCGGGTTCCTCTTTTCTTGTAAGAGTTGCAGATGCAGGTATGGCTGAAGAAAGAATTACATCTATTGCTAAGCAAAAGGCAGTATATCTTCCTGTGAAAGAATTTGCCACCAAACTCAATAAAGATCATTCATCCTTCATTAGTCAGGTAAAAATATTGGCTAATCAAAAAAAAGTTGTTTTACCGCAATCAATTTCAGAAGAAACGCAACAAGGCATTGATATTCTTAGAAAATCAGAAGGCAAAGAGCTTGACAAAACATTCATCAATATGATGATCAGCAGACATCAAAGCAGCATAGAAATGTTTGAAAAAGCTGTACAGGAAATAGCAGACTTTGACATAAAAACATTTGCAGAAAAAACATTGCCAATACTAAAATCAGATCTGGAAGTGGTAAAATCTTTTCAAAAAAAATATCAATAAGGAAAGCCTTATAATTCTAAATAATCTGATCTATTCATTATTTAAATATTAAAAAATGAATAATAATATCAAAAATAAAAAAAGGTCGTTTCAAAATTGGTTAGTGATTTTCCTTACCACGACTGTGATTATATGTCTTACCATTAGCTGTGCTTCTCCAGCATATGTTCAATCGGATGATGCTGTAAACCTGGCTGATTATAAAACATATGCCTGGGCCGACACAAGAGCTAATCAAGATGATAACTCAAAAAGGGCAACAGCTTACGCAGATATAAGTATTCACAATGCAGTGAATGCTGAATTAAAAAAATGGGGCTGGACAGAAGTAACCGATAATCCTGACGCTTTTGTTACGTATGATATCCTGGTTGAAGGCATTACGAATATAAAAAAAGAAGCGGTATACTCGCAGCCATACACGAGGTACTATTATAATTACTACACGAAAAGATGGGTACCTGTTTATTATCCTTCACAGTTTGTAGGTTTTCAGGAATACGAAACCCCCGTAAAAGAAGGCACCGTTACAATTACGGTAATTGATGCAAAAACTGATAAAAATATATGGCAGGGGTGGACGTCTGAAAGTCTTGGACAAAATAGGATAACCGATTCTGATATTAAAAGAAGTGTGAGAAATATTTTCAAGGAAACAAAGTGATTTTTTAAATCCACTTTATTAATAACTTAAAAAAGAAAAAATGAAAAATGAAGAAGTATTAAACGATCTTATTCTTATCAACAATGATCGTACGGAAGGGTATTCAAAAGCAGCAAAACAAACAGAAGATAATGATCTTCAAAGTCTGTTTACTGAAATGTCTTCGCAAAGTGCAGAATATGCTACTGAATTAAAGCAGCATTTAAAATTAGATGAAGAAGATCCTGGTAAGGACACTACATTTAAAGGGAAAATATACAGATCCTGGATGGATGTTAAAGCTACTTTTGGCGGAGATGACAGAAAAGGGATATTGTCTTCTTGTGAATTTGGAGAAGATGCTGCACAAAAAGCTTATAAATCAGCTTTGGGTGAGGATGAAATAACTTCAGAAGTAAGGGGGCTAATAGAGAATCAACAAAGACTTTTAAAAGATGCTCATGACAAGGTAAAAATGATGCGGGATGCGACACCTGCATAAAAATAAAGCATCTGCTTTAATTTATTGTTGGTGCTTTATTTTGGAAGTAACTATTTAAGTAGTTGGTAACTGAATAAAATTCAATTTGAAGTTAAATAAATAGCCTTCAC
>JBDSUW010000139.1:0-31643 GCA_039927535.1 Chitinophagaceae bacterium
ACGGTCAAAGAGGCATTAGCATAAAAAAGAAAAAGACGAACAGCATTGATACTACAATAACAATTAAATTATCACAAGGAGAAAACAGGATAGAAACCTCTATCACCAATGTAAACGGAACAGAAAGCTACCGTATGCCTCTTACTGTAAATTATGCGCCTTCTGTAAAACAAAAAGAATCGCTTCACTTTATTGGTATCGGTATAGATCAATTTAGTGATAGCCAGTATAACCTGGAATACAGCAGTAAAGACATTAGAGACCTGGCCAAAAAACTAAAAGAGAAGTACAAGGATAATATTATCATAGACACACTGTTCAACGAGAATGTAACGGTAAGAAATGTAAAGGCCCTGAAACAAAAATTACAACAAACATCTGTCAATGATAAAGTAATAATATCCTACTCCGGTCATGGTCTATTAAGTAAAGATTATGACTATTACCTCTCCACTTATAATGTCAACTTTCTAAAGCCGGAAGAAAATGGATTGGCTTATGATGAATTAGAGAATTTATTGGATAGTATTCCGGCAAGGAAGAAACTGATGTTGATTGATGCTTGTCATAGTGGTGAAGTGGATAAAGAAGAAGGCATCGCCATGAATAAGATAGCGGATTCACTTGGGCTTACAAAAGGCATCATCATTGATGACAGCACAACTCAAACTCTGCAACTTGGTTTAAAGAACAGTTTTGAACTGATGCAAAGCCTGTTTGTAAATGTTGGTAAAAGTACCGGCGCCACCATAATTTCGGCAGCAGCTGGTAATCAATTTGCACTCGAAAGAGGAGATCTAAAGAATGGTGTATTTACTTACAGCATTCTTGATGCAATGGAAAAGACCCCCACTATGAAGATCAGTGAACTGAAAAAAATAGTGGGTGAAAGGGTGGAACAACTGACAAACGGAATGCAAAAGCCTACATCAAGAAATGAAACGATTGCAGTGGATTGGAATATATGGTAAAATTTGAGTGTGGCGGTATTTGCAAAACAGAATTATAGTAGTATTTTTTCTCAAAGATTACCCATGAAGGCTTTAATTAGCATACTCATAGTACTCATCATATATTCCGATGCAAAAGCACAGCAACCGGTACTAAAAATTCCGACTACACACACTGCGCTGATAAATGGATTTGATGTATCTCATAACGGAAAATTCATTGCTACCTGTGCGGTTGACTTCAGCATTAAACTATGGGATTATAGAACAAAAAAGGAATTAAATATTTTAAAAGGACACCGTGGAAGTGTTAATGCAGTCCGGTTCTCTCCTAATGATAGTTTGCTGATATCAGGAAGTAACGATGCTACAATAAAAGTATGGGAGGTAAGTACCGGTAAATGCATTGCAACTTTTGATACTCTATTTTACAGTGTTGTGAATGATGTATGTTTTTCGCCCAATGGAAAAATATTAGCGGGTTGTAGTGACCAGGAGATATTTGTGGTTGATTTAGATACGAAAAAAATCATTAATAACTTTTATTTGGGCGCCAGGGGAATAAAAATCAATTTTTTTCCTGATGGTAATAAGATTGCTTGTGCAGCATCTGATAGCCTTTTTTCTGTATGGAGCCTTATAGATTCAAATAGTTATGTAAAAAAAGAAAGTTTTTGGTATACTCATGGTAAAATCAATGATTTTTTTATTTCGAAAAATGGGAAGCAACTCTTTTCGGCGGTAGATGCACAAATCAAGAACATACGTATGCGGATTTTAGGTGAGAAAGACACTTTCAGATTTGATGGCCACACAAATCCCGCCCGTGCTATTTGCGCCGGAGAAACTGATGATGTTTTTTACTCAATGAGTAGTTATAATTTTAAAGAAAAGTTCAAACCCGATATTGAAATAAAAAAATGGAGTGTATCATCACAGAAGTGTATAGACTCTTTTTATATAGATGTCAGCACCAGCAAAAATGTAATACTTGCCAATAGCATTAAGCTAACTGCTAAACAAGACCTGATTGTCGTTAATTTTCAGGATGTACTTATTATTAAATCTAAACCTCTTGCTGTGGCAAGCAAAATTCAAAGCAGAACAACAATCAACAATGGCATATTATCAAAAGACAGTTCTTTCGCATTTACTTCGGAAGATGGAATTATACGTTTTCTTAATGTTACAAATAATAATTTAAAAATAGAGAATACAAATTCAGATTTTAGTAGCGCAGAGTTTTCAAGCGATAACAATAAGGTAGCCATTATACAAAGAAAGGTTATCGGCAATAACTACGATTCATATATTGTTACTCATGATTTGAAAAACGGCAAAGCTGATACATTGGTAAGAGAAAAAGGTTATATAAGTTTTTTGCCGGGCTTAACGATATCAGACGACAAGTCCCGGATTGCTTATAAACTAATTCCTTTAATTGGTAATAAACTATCAGTAGATAGTTCAGTTTTCAAAATACTAGACAACCGTTCCGGAAAAGTTATAACAAAATCCAGGGCTTCGAATATAGCCGATGTAAAATTCTTACCAAATAATAAGTCCTTTGTTCTATGCACAAATGTTTCTAACAAACTCTTCCTTATAAGGGACAGTAACACTGTTGTCTTTCAGGATACTGTTATTGGAAAACATGACTTATACAATCAGCTGGAAATATTAGATAGTAACCATGTTATTTGTAGTGATAACAGGGGAATAAGTATCTGGAACCTGGCAACTAATAATATTGAAGATAAAGTTATAGTGTTTCCAAGGCAATGGGCTTATATTGACCCTGTGAAAATAAAACTTTCAAAAGATAAGAATAGTCTTTTGCTGGCGCAGAACGACACCGTCAGGCTGCTAGATATGAAGACTTTAAAAATACGTCAAACCTTTACAGGCGATATGGGTTGGGTAAATCAATTAGCTTTTGGAAGTGACGGAAAAACTATAATAACATCGAGTATAGATAATAGCATTCGTTTGTGGGATATCGCCTCAGGAAAAGAAAAATACAAGATCATTTTCATCGATACTGCAGATTGGATCATTGTATCGCCGCAAGGATATTATCAGTGTACACCTGCTGCTGCAAAACTCCTGCATTATGTAACCAAAGACTATAACATAATTACGTTTGAACAATTAGATATTAAATATAACCGTCCGGATAAAGTGATGGAATCCATGGAGAATAAAGATTCTTCGATAATCAAATCCTATAAAAAAGCATATGAAAAGCGGATAAAAAAAATGGGTATTGATACACTGGCTTTCAGGAATGGCTATGGTTTGCCTGAAGCTTACTTTGTAAACAGGGATGAGATAGAATATGAACGAAAGACAAAAATGCTTAAACTTCATATCAGAGGGTTTGACAGTACTTACAAACTGGATCGCTTCAATATATGGGTGAATGAAGTGCCTATGTATGGTCAGCGGGGTATTAGCATTCGTAAAAAAAAGAGAAACGCTTTCGATACGACAATAACTCTCACATTATCACAAGGAGAAAATACAATTGAAACAAGTATTACGAATGTAAACGGAACTGAAAGCTATCGAATACCGTTACAAGTAAAATATAATCCTGCAAATCCTGATAAAGAATCTATCCGTTTTATTGGTATTGGCATAGACAAATTCAGCGATAGCCAGTATAATTTGCAATACAGCAGCAAAGACATAAGAGACCTTGCCAGAAAATTAAAAGAAAAATACAAAGACGACATTATTATTGATACCCTGTTCAACGAGAATGTAACAGTAAGAAATGTAAAAGCATTAAAACAAAAAATACAAAAAACAACAGTGAACGATAAAGTGATCGTTTCCTATTCAGGTCATGGTATGCTGAGTAAGGACTATGATTATTACCTCTCCACATATTCAGTCAATTTTCAAAAACCAGAAGAAAACGGTTTAGCATATGATGAACTTGAAAACTTATTAGATAGTATCCCTGCAAGAAAAAAACTGATGTTGATAGATGCCTGCCATAGTGGAGAAGTAGATAAAGAAGAAGGAATTGCCATGAATAAAACGGCTGATTCTTTAGGTCTGAAGAAAGGAATCATCATTGATGTTAGCACAACTCAAATTCAACAACTTGGTTTAAAGAACAGTTTCGAATTGATGCAATCTTTATTTGTAAATGTTGGTAAAAGTACAGGGGCCACAATTATCTCTGCTGCAGCGGGCAATCAATTTGCCTTGGAAAGGGGTGATTTGAAGAATGGAGTCTTCACATACAGCATTCTGGAAGCGATGGAAAAGAACCCCAACATGAAAATAAGTGAGCTGAAAAAGATTGTAGGAGAAAGAGTGGAACAATTAACCAACGGAATGCAAAAGCCTACATCAAGAAATGAAACGATTGCAGTGGATTGGAGTTTGTGGTAATTTTTTCTGAATTACCCTCCAGTCGGTATTTGCCAAACAAATTTTTAGTGTTATTTTTTACGAATGATTGGCTGGGGAGTATATGTAAAATTTTTAGCTTCTGCTTGTGCAGTTTTTTCTGCTATTGTTTTAAGCGGACAGCAGCCGAAGTTAGTATTGCCGATTGGACATACAGCGCCTATCATATCCGCAGCATTCAGCCCCGACGGCAAAAAAGTTGTCACATCTTCAGAAGATAATACTGCAAAAATATGGGATGTTGCCTCCAGTAAACTTATCTCGAACTTGCAGCATACTGGACGTGTAGTTTTTGCAGAATTCAGCTCAAATGGGAAAAACATCCTGACATTTCAATTTGATAATGTTATTAATGTATGGGATGCTGTAACATTTCAACTATTGCTTGCTATCACCCGCCCTTCCATGTATTTCAAATCAGCAAGCTTTAGCCCCGATGGAAATAAAATTGTTACTGCTTGTGAAGATGGAACCGCAAAAATTTGGGATACAAAAACAGGTAACTTAATCGTGGAATTTAAAGGCCACACTGAGGAGGTGACCTTAGCGAAGTTTAGTGCAGATGGAAAAAAATTGCTAACTGCTTCCCGTGATCGAACAGTTAAAATATGGAATGTAGCATCAGGAAGACTTCTTATTAATTTGGAGAGGCATACTAAATTAATCAATGATGCTTGCTTTAGTAGCGATGGCAGCAAAGTGCTTACAGCTTCAAATGATCATTCTGCTAAATTATGGAATGCCTTATCAGGTCAGCTGATATTTACTTTGGAACGATCAACTCCTGTTAGCTCAGCAAGATTCAGTCCAGATGCCAAAAAAATAGTAACATCAGATCGAGATGGACTTACATTATGGGAGACGGCATCAGCAACAATAATTTATGAGATGAAAGGCCATACGGCAGATATAATTGACGTGGCGTTTAGCCCGGATGGTAAAAAAATATTATCAGCTTCGTGGGACAGCACGGCAAGGATTTGGAATTCGGTTTCGGGGAAACTCACTGCAATCTTAAAATCACATGCTGCGGGATTAACTTCTGCAAGGTTTAGCCCCAATGGCAAGAATATCGTTACATCCTCGCTTGATTTTACGGCAAAGATTTGGAATGCATCACCAACTGTGATTGGTGATCTAAAAGGTTATTCCAGTAGAATCAATTTTGTGCAAATCAGCCCGGATGGGCAAAAGATTGTGAGTGCTTTAAACGATAAAACCGCAAAAGTTTGGAACGCAGTGTCGGGATCTCTTATTCATACTCTCAAAGGCCATACCGGCTGGGTACTTTCGGCACAGTTTAGTCCTTTCAGTAATGATAACGTAGAAGAACAAACGATTTTAACTACTGGCAATGATTATAATGCGAAATTATGGGATGCAAAAACTGGAAGACTTCTTTTAAACTTCACCCATGCCGGCGACTGGGTTATGTCTGCTGCTTTTAGTCCCCTTGTTTCCAACAATTCATTAGATATAAAAAGGATTGCCACTAGTGCTGGTTCCAGGTATGCAAATGCAAGTGTCTGGGATGCAGGCACCGGAAAATTAATCACTCAATTAAAAGGGTTTAGATCTGGCTTTTCTTATACCCGGTCTGATGACGACACTAATAATATGGCAGGTCATTCTTCACGAATCAATTATGTCAGATTTAGCCCTGACGGAAAAAAAATTCTCACTGCTTCCAATGATAATACTGTCAAGGTATGGGATGCGCTATCTGGAAATCGTTTAGTTGATCTGAAAGGACACAGTAAACAAATATCTTCTGCCCAATTCTCACCAGATGGAGAAAAAATTATTACTGCTTCATGGGACGAAACGACTAAGATATGGCATGCGGTGTCTGGAAAGCTTTTACAAGAGCTGGAGGGGCACACAAGTTTTTTAAAAGCAGCACAATTCTCACCTGATGGCAAAAAGATTATAACCGCATCCTTAGATAAAACAGCTAAAATTTGGGACACTGAGTCAGGCAAGCTATTAATTACTTTAAAAGGGCATACTAGTTCAGTTGAAACCATTGGATTCAGTCCGGATGGAAAAAAAATCGTAACGGCTTCCGCTGACAATACAGGTAAAGTTTGGGACGCTGAGTCCGGAAAATACTTGTTTGATTTGATAGGTCATAGCAACGCACTTAAATCTGCAGCGTTTACTCCTAATGGCAAAAGAATTATCAGTTTTTCGGATGATAACACGATTAGGGTTTGGGAGGCTGCAGATGGAAAAGAAGTTTATACTTTTTTTGCTTTAAGTGGTTCCGATTATTTTAATCAGGTTCCAGCAGGCTACTATCAATGTACGCCTGCTGCAGTAAAACTTCTGCATTATATTACTAAAGATTTTAAAATACTCTCATTCGAACAGTTGGACGTTAAATACAATAGGCCCGATAAAGTACTCGAAGCAATTGGTAACACTGATACAGCCCTGATAAAATCCTATAGAAAAGCGTTTGAGAAAAGAATAAAAATACTTGGAATAGATACTACCGCTTTCAGAGCTGGTTATAGTATACCCGAAGCAGACTTTGCCAATAGAGATGCTATAGAATACGAACAACAAAAAGGGGTACTAAAACTTATTATAAAAGGGAAAGACATCACTTACAAGCTCGATCGCTTTAATGTATGGGTAAATGAAGTTCCGGTGTTTGGACAGCGAGGTATTAGCATTCGCAAAAGAAAGAGAAACGATTTTGATACAACTATAAATCTCACATTATCACAAGGAGAAAACAGGTTAGAAACTTCCATTACCGATGTAAACGGAACAGAAAGCTACCGTATGCCGCTTACCGTAAATTATGCGCCTGCTGTAAAACAAAAAGAATCGCTTCGTTTTATTGGTATTGGTATAGATCAATTTAACGACAGTCAGTATAATCTGGAATACAGCAGCAAAGACATTAGAGATCTTGCCAAAAAACTAAAAGAAAAATATAAAGACGATATTATCATTGATACATTGTTCAACGAAAACGTTACAATAGAAAAAGTAAAAGCGTTAAAAAAAGCCCTGCTCAACACTAATGAAAATGATATGGTAATAATTGCCTATTCTGGGCATGGCATGTTGAGTAAGGACTATGACTATTATCTTTCTACCTATTCTGTCAACTTTCAAAACCCGGAAGAAAACGGATTACCTTATGATGAGCTGGAAAATTTATTAGACAGTATTCCCGCCAGAAAGAAACTGATGCTGATAGACGCCTGTCATAGTGGTGAAGTGGATAAGGAAGAAGGCATAGCCATGAATAAAATAGCTGATTCATTGGGCCTGAGTAAAGGAATCATCATTGAAGACAACACAACACAAACTCAACAACTTGGTTTAAAGAACAGTTTCGAATTGATGCAATCTTTATTTGTAAATGTTGGTAAAAGTACCGGCGCCACCATCATCTCTGCAGCAGCCGGTAATCAATTTGCCCTGGAAAGAGGCGATTTGAAGAATGGCGTATTTACCTACAGCATCCTGGAAGCGATGGAGAAAAACCCAACCATGAAAATAAGTGAGTTGAAAAAAATAGTAGGAGAAAGAGTGGAACAGTTGACTAATGGTATGCAAAAACCTACATCAAGGAGTAAAACGATTGCGGTGGATTGGAGTATTTGGTAAATAAGCTACTAAAATATTTAACTCATCATTCCAGAAAATCATAATTTCAAAATAATTTTAGCAACAAATTCTTTTTATTTTTAAAAAGGCCAAGTAAAAAAATGGGATTATCGATTCATTATTCAGGACGATTAAAAGACGAGCGGAAAATTGACGAACTTATAGAAGAAATAAGCGACATCTGCAAAAGTTTGCAATGGCATTACACCATCATCCGGGAACCTATTGGTGATAAACTTAACGGTGTTTGCTTTTCACCGGCTAAATCAGAACCAATATGTTTTACTTTTTTGCCCGGTGGAAGGCTATGTTCTCCATTAAACCTGATGAACAAGGAAATATATGATAGTGATCAACTTGACAAAGAACTGCTCTACACGGCAAGTACAAAAACACAATATGCAGGTATGGATGCACATGTTGCTATCATAAAACTACTTCGCTATTTAAGAGAAAAATATTTTGAAGAATTTGAGTTGATGGATGAAGGTTATTATTGGGAAACAAACGACCTCAATAAATTAAACGACCAATTCTCCCGATATGAGTTTGCCATAAACACATTTACTGAGGCACTAAGTAATATGCCAAAATTAACTGGAGAGTCAGCCAGTTCAATTGCAGATAGAATTGAAGAAATGCTGAAAAAGAAGTTTGATAATAATATGGATGAACAAGAAGACATTTAACTATTGCGAAGTACTTTTGTTACATAAATAAGATTTACATGAACTGGACCGTACTCAACTCCGAAGAAAAATTAGCAGAAATAATTACAAAATCGCACAGCAAGCCTCAGGTAATCTTTAAACATTCCATCCGATGTTCTATCAGCTCTATGGTTAAGTCGAGACTGGAGAAATCGGCGACGCCTGATACAATTGACTTTCATTATCTCGATCTTATTAATTATCGTCTCTTATCCAACAAGATTGCGGTGGACCTGGATGTATTTCATGAATCGCCACAGGTATTATTACTGAAAGATGGAGAATGTATTTATAACGAAAGTCATATGGCTATACGGATGGAAGATATAGCACAGCTGGTCGCTTAATGAAATAAAGAATAACAAACATTATTTATTATTCATTTAGTTTTTTGAACATTATATCAATCAACCCATCGGTGTATTTGTCTTCTGATAATTCCCAGAACATAATACCACCCAGTTTATTTCTTCTGATGAACTTTGTTTTTTCTTTAATGGATCTTTCATCGTCAAATGTGGCGAATAGTTTTTTATCAGCATTATATTGATAGGGAGCTTTTGCTTTTTTATCCCAATAGTAATGATATCCTGAAGTATCGCCGAAATATGAAGCAAAGTTTTTAAAAGCAATACCTTGTTTAAATTTTCCCTGTTGATACAAACCGTGATTGGTATCAGGTACATTTTCCCAAACCCTTGCATAGAAGGCTGCACCGATTATTAATTTATCAGGCGGTACGTTTTTATTCAACAGCCAGCTTACACATTTTTGTGTTGATTGCTGCCCAGGTCTATAATTTCTCAATGGTGTATGATGACCGGTAACGGTACTATAACCACCCACCAGATCATATGTCATCAGGTTTATAAAATCCACCAATGGTGTTACCGCATCCCAATCAATTGATTTTTCCAGGTAGTTGATGAATCCTCCGGCGGCAAATGTTAACAAGTATTTGTTTCCCATTTCCTTTCGTAATGATCTTACCAGCTCAGTGAAATTGTTTCTATCCGCCGCATCAAACCGGTGACCCGGAAACCCTTCAATGGCAGGGTACTCCCAATCAAGATCAAGCCCGTCAACACCATATTTTTCAAAGAGCTCTACTGTTGTTTTAGCAAAAGTTTCCCGATGCTTTTCAGAAGAGAAAAGCTCCGAACAAGGAGCACAACCACTCCATCCCCCAATGGAAACCATGATTTTTAGCTGCGGGTTTACTTTTTTAAGTTGTACCAGTTCCTCCACTGTTTTGCGTTGTTTTTCATTGTGAAAACTGAGGCTGTCATTCTGTAAATGCAGAAAACTATAGATAATATGAGTGAGTTTATTGACCGGGTATTGCCGGATTGCATCCCCATCTCCAGTGTAGTATGCAATGATTTTTGTATCCGGCATAATCTGCGAATTCACAGTTTTCCCTATGAAAAGTAAAAAAAATGGTAATATCTTTTTTATTACAATCAGTGTTTCCCGAATAGAAATCATATATATTTGACTTTGGTAATAACAAATACTCATTAAAATTCTAAATCTACAACAACATGGCAACAAAGAAAAAAGCAGCAAAAAAAGCAGCTCCTAAAAAAGCAGCAAAGAAAGCAGCTCCTAAAAAAGCAGCGAAGAAAGCAGCTCCTAAAAAAGCAGCGAAGAAAGTAGCTCCTAAAAAAGCAGCTCCTAAAAAGAAAGCAGCCCGTAAGCCTAATCCGGCATTTATGAAACCATTGAATCCAAGTGCAGCATTAGGTGCAGTAGTTGGAACTAAACCATTGCCTCGTACTGAAGTGGTTAAAAAAATCTGGGTTTATATTAAAGCAAATAAATTACAAGATCCAAAAAACAGACGAATGATCAATGCTGATGAAAAACTGAAAGTTGTTTTCGGTGGCAAAGCACAAGTATCTATGTTTGATATGGCTAAGCATTTAGCGAAGCATCTTAGTTAATTTTTACTACTAAGAATTTTGAAAGAGGCTGTCTCAAAACTCGAGTCAGCCTCTTTTTATTTTGTATGCTATTTCTTTATTTAATTTTTTACTCTATTCGGATAAGGCGGACGCTTCGGTTCTGTTTGCGGATTTTTTTCTAATTCTTTTAATGCTATTTCAATTGCTTTTTCTAGTTGTGGATCTCTTCCTTTTATAACATCAGCAGGTGTTTGTTCTATTTCAATATCAGGAGCCACACCAACATTCTCAACTACAAAACCATCCTTGGTCCAGATGGCAACATTGGGTGCCGTTACGCCACCGCCATCTAAAAATTCAGGAAAGCCTAATATGCCCACTAATCCGCCCCATGTCCTTTTTCCAACTAAGGTACCCACATTAAATTTCCGGAACATCCACGGCAGCATATCACCACCAGAACCCGCTGTTTCATCAATGATCATAACCTTTGGTCCCTGTATCGAAGCACTGGGTGATTTTAAATCTTTTCCATACCGCATATTCCAATATGCCTGGTAAGGCTTTTGTAATAGATCAATATAATAATCGGCTAATTGCCCTCCACCATTAAATCGTTCGTCGATGATGATTGCTTTTCTATTAGCCTGTGGATAGAAGTAACGTTTAAAATATTCATGCCCTAACGTAGTGGTGTTAGGCACATACACATATGCTACCTGTCCTTTAGTGGCATCATTTACTTTTTTCAGATTTCCTTCCACCCAATCTCTGTTGCGCAATGCAGCTTCGTTTGAAACCGGAACAACTTTTACCACCCTTGAATCTTTATTATCAGGCTTTGTGCTAATTGTTAGTTCAACAATTTTGCCAGCCGTGTTTTCAAAAAAACTATAAAGGTTATCTGTAGTGCTAACATTTTTTCCGTTTACAGCAATAATGTAATCTCCTTCTTTTGCATTTACACCCGGCTCTGTTAATGGAGAACGGAGATTTGGATTCCAGTTTAATCCGCCATAGATTTTTTTAATGCGATAACGATTTTTCTCAATCGTAAAATCCGCTCCTAGCAAGCCGCCACTCACTGTTTTTGGATCATGCAGATAATCTCCTCCACTGGTTAATCTGTGATGGCCAACACTTAACTCGCTGCACATCCATTGAATCAACGTATTTAAATCGTTTCGACTGGCAAGGTGAGGAAGAAATACTTCATACTTCTTTTTCATAGCTTGCCAGTTGGTACCATGCATTCCGGGGTCATAAAAATAATCTCTGTTAACTCTCCATGCTTCATCAAATATTTGCGGCCATTCTTCTCTTGGTTCTATTTTTATTTCTATGCTTTCAACATTCAACATACCTTTTCCAGGTTCTCCTTTTTCTCCTGCTCCGCTGATGAACCATTTGCCACTGTTTGCATACAGCATTTTTTTTCCATCAGCAGATAATATATAACCGTTCATTGGTATTACTTCATTGTCCTTTCTTTTATTTATATCATATTTATGTAGGGTACCAGGTCCATTCCTTTCATTAACTACATATAACAAGTCGCCTTCTTTTCCCATACCCAATTGATCATAGTTTCCGGCTTTTACCGGCAGGTCTACTATTCTGTTTTGAATACCTTCCCAATCAATGATAAGTGACCTTGTTTTTTTATCGCCACCAGCATCATCTTTTTTGGTTTTTGTTGTGTCAACCGGGTCTTTCCCACCGGATCCTGCGGATATTTTCTCCTCATCACTTTCTTTAGCGAATGGAGAAATAGTTTCTTTCTGTAGCGTAACCAGGTAAATTGATTTACTTGAATGCATATCCTGATTGGACTGATCGAACCAATTAATAACAGGACCTGCATCTGTTGATGCAAAGAAGTAAAGATACTTTCCTCCTTTATCAAAAATAGGTTCCGTTGCATCACTTAATCCGTCCGTTAATGCAAATGATTTATTCTCCTCAACTGAGTATAAAAATATTTTCTGAAATTGTGTTGCTGTTACTTTAGTATAGGCCATCCATTTGGAATCAGAAGACCAATCGCCAAATTGATCCCGGAATGGACCTGGCACATATAATTCATCCCCATCAACTTTGTTGATTGCTCCGCTTGCCACATCAAGTATATACAAGTTGCGGCCATTATCTACAAAGCTAATTTTCTTACTGTCTGGCGACCATACTGTGTTAGCATAAAATCCGGTGCCATTTAATTTATACGTTTTTGCATCACCTTTTCCATCCTGTGATTTAATGTGTAATTGATATTCTCCTGAAGCATCCGAGAAGTAAGCGATATTCTTTCCATCTGGCGACCATGCAGGAAATTTTTCATGGGCAGAAGTTGTTTGTGTAAGATTGCGGGCATCACCTTTTTCGGCGGGCAACGTTACAATTTCACCTCTGAAATCAAATACTACCCGTTGACCTGTTGGTGAAATATCTGCACTTCGTACATAGTCAGCTCCTTTTGCAAAACGGGAACGTAATTCCAGTAAATCCGTTGCGATACCTACTTTTAATCTTTTGGTGTTTGATTCGCCGGGAGTGTAAGTGTGTAAATAGCCAGCCTGTTCAAAAACAATGATACCATTTCCGGCAGATGCATTTAATATTGGAAAATCTTTGAAGGTTGTTAATTGTTTTATTTCTTTTGAAGCAGTGTTGTAAGAAAATAAGTTAAATTCTCCATTGCGATCACTCCTGAAATAGATCATGTTTCCCATCCAAATTGGGCTTACATCGTTACATCCACCTGTTGGTTGTGGAATTTTTGCAGTCGCATCATCAGAAAAATTAAATATCCATATAGTAGAGATCATCCCTCCTCTGTAGTTTTTCCATTGTGTAAACGCATCCCGTAATGGTGTATAAGCCATCTGCTTTCCATCGGGGGAATAGGTGGCCCATCCCGCATTTGGAATTGATAATTGTACTGGCATTCCGCCTGAAACAGGCACAGTATATAGTTGTGCATATCGATTGGTAAAAGCATTTCTTGGCGAAAGAAATAAAACTGATTTTCCATCTGGAGTAAATTCCCGCACAATATCTGGCGAAGGATGCCAGGTTAACCGGGTTGGTATCCCTCCTTCAACTGGAATAGTAAACACATCTGTATTTCCATCATATTCACCGTTGAAGGCTATTGTTTTTCCATCAGGAGAAAAAACAGGGTTGGATTCAAATCCTTCGTCTATTGTTAACCTTCTTGGGTTTGAACCGTCTTTATTGGCTATCCAAATATCTTCTGCATATACAAAAGCAATATGCGAAGAGCTGATGGCAGGTTGTGCCAGCATTCTTGTATCAACTGGATCAATAGCCAGCGATGAGAACGGCATAATTAAAAAAATCAATAGTGAGGAGAAGAGAAAAGAGACAGTCTTTTTCATAATTTATAGTAGTTGAGTTTAAATGATTTATCTGAAAGTAGTACAGAGGGATTTCTAAGGTAATCTAATATTTGGAACAGTAAAATATCTTTTATCATTCCAAAAACTAAATATAGTAAAGATTGCTGTTAGCAGAATAGCGACAACTGGTTTTCATGTTTAACCTGCTTTTGCTTGGGTTTTTGTAATCCGAAAACGGCCTTGCCTTCGATTCGATAAACCGGCGAAGCTTCATACCGGCTGGCAACAATAATTTTAGTGGTGCCGGCATGTGGAATAAATATATTTTCTACCAGCTCAGGCCTGTTATTGTTTTTAGAAAGATGAGAAAGTATGAGTAGTTGCAAATGGTCAGATCTGTAATGTTTAAATAAATCAACTGCCTGTGCATTGGATAAGTGACCAACATCGCTACTGATGCGTTCCTGTAAATAATATGGATAGTTTCCATTCGCCAGCATTGTATCGCAATAATTTGATTCTAAAAATGCTGCATGACATTGACCGAAATATTTTATTACTTTTTTGCAAGCAAACCCAATATCTGTTATTACACCTACATTAATTCCGTAACCAGAAATTATAAAACTATGTGCATCTGCTGCATCATGATTTTTTTTGAAGGCAATAATTTTAAGGTTACCTATATAGATTGGGTTTGTGTGCTGGAAATATTGAATATGGGTTTTTTCAATTGGAACTTTGCAATTTGCTAAAGTAGCTTCTGTAATATAAACAGGTAAGTGATATTTTTTTGAAATTCCAGCCAATCCGGTAACATGGTCACTATGTTCATGCGAAATAAAAATGGCTTTAACTGCATTCATCGTAAGCCCAAGTCCGTTCATTCGCTTTTCTGTTTCTCTGCAACTAAGTCCGGCGTCAATCAGCACAGCTTCATTTTCATTACCAACATAATAACAATTGGCATTGCTTCCTGAATTGAGTGAGCAGATATTAATGTGCATATATGCTCAAAAGTAAGAATAGAAAATTGACTTCTTGATTCAAAATCGAAATTAAAAAAAGGCCTTACTTTAGTAAGACCTTTTAGCCATGAAATCAATATTTTATATTAGTATCGTCCTTCTTTCTTATCTTTTGATCTTCCCCACAAGTAACCAATACCTCCAAGCACTGCACCGCCTACTGCGCCACCGGCTACTCTGTTCCTTTTATGAACAACAGCTCCTAACACCACACCTGTACCACCACCAATCACTCCATATTTGGCTGCTTTACTCCAGCCTTTCTTTTGTGGAACTTTGGCTTGGTTACTTGTAGAAGATGTCATAGTTCCGCTGTTATTATTTCTTACATTATTGCTATTTTCAGCTACGAGAGCATTTGCTTTTTCTGCTTCTAACTTCTCATTCATTGCTTTCCATTCCTGGAATTGGGCAAACCCTGTTGTATCATTTCCACTTAAAGACGGATCGCCAGCAGAATTTTGCGTACATGCTGTCATGATAAGTGCTAATGCAGAAAAAATGGTGATAATAAAGAATAGCTTTTTCATAATTGTCGTTTTTAAGTAAATAAATTATTCTATTTCCTACTAATTCATAAATGGTGCCAGTAAAATCAAGGGTTGTTAAAAAATAGGAAAAAATGGCTAACACATTGATAATAAATAGCTGAAATTTTTCTTTTAACAACTTCAAACCAAAGGAATGGCAGTTATTATAAATGCTCATTAAATTAAAAATATTGGGAATAGGGGTAGCTTTTCTGTAAGAAAATAGGGTATAATTTAGACCCATGAATGAATATTAATAATGGTATAATTGATTTATTATTTCACTCTTATATATACCAACTTTACATTTTTTCTTCCTGACTCTCTTTCGTCTATTTCAAATTTGTTGAGACTTTTAATTAATGGGAGCAGTTTGGCATAGCCATAATTTCGTGGATCAAAGTCAGGACGTTTTTTCAACATCAGGCTTCCCAGTTCACCCAGGAATGCCCAACCATTTTCGTCTGTTATATCATTAATACTAGAAGTGATAAGGGTTACTAAATTTTTATCTGCTTTGCTTATTCCCTTTTCATTTTTCTTTACTTCTGATAATTTAATTTGTTTCTGTTCAGCATCCGCCTGGTCTAATATTTCTATATATATGAATTTATCGCAAGCCGCTCTGAAGGCCGACGGTGTTTTTTGTTCACCCATGCCATATACTTTCATGCCTGCTTCACGAAGTCTTGTAGCTAATCTTGTAAAATCACTATCACTGCTTACTACACAAAACCCATCTACACGGCCTGTATATAAAATATCCATGGCGTCAATAATCAATGCAGAGTCAGAAGAATTTTTTCCGGTCGTATAACTATATTGTTGCACAGGGGTAATGGCATGATCCAGTAAAACAGATTTCCATCCGGAAACATGTGGCTTTGTCCAGTCTGCATAAATGCGTTTGAAAGTCGGAACACCATACTTGGCAATTTCTTCCAATATTCCGTTTATTAAGCGATAGGGTATATTATCGGCATCGATTAAAACTGCCAGCCGGGGATCTTTAGTATTGTCCATAAAAGTTATTGTGTTGGAAAGGTAATGAATCCTGCGGAGCAGAATGATTCTTAAAAAACCGGAAGGCCGTATTCATTTATTATTCTGCTGCAGCTCCCACAAATATACTTACCACTTTGTTATTTTCAAATTCAATGATGATGCCGCCGTATAATGATCCAACAGTAATTACGTTTTCATCGCTTGCTGTTGTATCAATCTCCTGAGCATAGGTAGACATCACTTCATCATAAGTACTTCCTATTCCTATATTCTTTTTTGTTTTAAACTGGCAGGGATTTGTAATGCTAATGGAGAAAACTTCCATTGCAGAAGTAGCTGTTTCCCTTGTCATATTTAAGGATATGCCTTTTGCTTTATATTCCCAATCCTGATGCTGCAATCCATCGGCACCCCACAGCTCTTCTTTCGATTTTGAAACTGGCTCTCCTAATTTATTTGTGATCTGTTTTGCCGTCATTCCCAAAGAAAGGTCGCCAATATAATTAAGATCTGTTTGCTTTGATTGATCATAATTTGACTGGTCTGGTTGGTTCAGTGTATCCTCATTAAGATCGTTAAAAGCGGAATTTTCTTTTGTATTGCCGGATTTGCAACTCATAATTATGAATATTATTGTTGCGATGGTCAAATATCTTTTCATTTTGATATTTTATTTACTGAAAGTTAGTAAAAATTACAGGCATAAATTTCTTTGCTTCAGCAACTATCCGATAAAAAATAGAATAATTGCGAAATGTTATTGTTCGTAATCTTACTTCAAAAAAAGAGTATTAGTAGGATTGTATGAATAAACAAATAGTATTTGCTTTGCATTACTAATCCACTACTCCGTATGAAATTAATGATGTATATCGGTAACGATTTTATAGAAGCCATCAATCTAGATATTGAAAGAATTTCAAAACCTGGCTATGTTGGCCAGTTTAAGCGTAACCTTAAAATAAAACATAAGGAATTGATAGAAGAAAAAAATGATAAGCTTGATTTTTTAGTTGTACCGCCTGCCAAAACAAAAAGCCAAGCCGCTTGAATTAACTTTCAAATATCTCCCAATAACACACTTGTAATTTATTATAGTTCATGATACTCTCTGGTAGTAACATGAGAGATCATTTGCCATGCATTTTTTCGAAGAGCATACACTCTTACATAATATAAATGATACAGATCTATTTTCTCTTTGCCTTTTTTCTGTACAGAAAGCTTTCCTCTTACAATAGCAAGCTGCGGATGAAACTCCACAGTAACAGAATCATGTAGTCTTGACAGAAAACTCCCTTTTGCAACAGAAGTAAACCAGTTTTGTTTACCTTCTACCCGGCCAGAACCATGGCTGAAAACAAAATCGTCTGCATATAAACTATCTAATGCAGTTGTATTATGTTCCACCACATATGTATCAATCTGCTGATTACGAAGAATGATAAAGTTGCTGTCAGCCATTTGTGCTGATGCCAATTGAGTAGTTATTGAAAGTATAAGAAGTAAAATTATTTTCTGCATCATTAAAATTAAGGATTAATGTTTTTCATTGCGCCAAATGAGTTAATTTATAAACAGCCGAATCCTAACATGAGTAAGAATCATTCTTTTTTTCTTTGTACTTTGTTATGATCAATCGATATAAAGGATAATATACTTATCGGTTATTTAGCAGTAAAAAAGTTAACTTCCATTGTATTTATGCTAAAGTCAACAGTATAAAAGAATATTACAATGGAGAATACAGACAAACAGCTTAGCCGCCTTTTTTTATTACGTAACCAATATGGTAAAAAAGCTTCTTCTGAAAAAATTTATTTACTTGATAGCTTAAAAGAAAAAATACCAACTGGTAAAAAAGCATTACTCGCCTATTATGATGTATTGCTTTTTTTAATTGCTTATCCTGACAATAAAACTATTTACACACTTGCGATCCGGTTGCTGCAAGAATTAGAAAAGTATATTGATAAAAAAGAAGCCCTGCAATACACTTTATACAATACTGGTGTTACCAAATCATCTTTATGTGCTGCGTTCAGTTTTGAAATTGTAAAATGGCTGCGACTAAAACACCCTGCAGATATACGACTTGTTTCATTCGAGGCGGCTGACGCACAAATACGGTCTGTACTGACCGTAGTAATGCAAAAGGTGGAAACAGAAAAAATGCAGGAGACGAAAGGAGCCTGGAGAACATGGATAGAACATTCCTTACAGCAAGGAGAAACGCTGCTTGATGGAATCATTAATATATTTGAAAATTGTACTCTCAGACCGGAAGTAAAAGATGAACTCTGGAATACGATTGGCATTAATACAGAGATTGATTTCTCCTATCATTGTTCCCTTTCTGGCAAATTAGTGCAACCTTATTTTCACAGATCCATTTTCAGAAAGCTTCCTAAGCAAGTTGAATTCAAACCTAAAAAAGTGAAACTATCAGCAGCAGAGGCTGAGCAAATCATTGATAGTAGCAGGATGATCCTTATCCGTCAGTTACGGGAAATAGATCCGATCAGTTTTACTTATACGGATGGTGTAGCCTATTATCATTTACAACGAGGATATAGTATTGCTTTGATGAATATGGTTCCAGACCGGCAAGTACCAAACGATTGCTATCTCGGGTATACCGTTTTCAAAAACGGGTTACCTGTTGCTTATGCCGGTTCCTGGATAATGTTTGACAGCAGCCGTATCGGTCTTAATGTATATCCCTATTACCGTGGCGGAGAGTCGCAATATATTTTTCAATTGGTGTTACAAGTACATGCAAAAGTTTTTGGACTAAAAAGATTCACGGTTGATGCCTATCAAATAGGAAAAGAAAATGAAGACGGCATCCGTTCAGGTGCTTTCTGGGTTTATCATCATGCCGGTTTTCGCCCGATTGAAAAAATGCAAAAGGAATTGGCTGCTGCCGAGGAAATAAAAATCAAAAAAATTCCTGTTTATCGAACCCCAATTACTATCTTAAAAAAATTAGCCGATAGCCGAATGGAATTATACCTCAATAAAAATGCTTTGCCTTTTGATGCCGTTGATTTAAGTGATATGTATGCGGCTATCCTAAAAAAGAAATATAAGAATAACAGGATGCTTGCAGAAGAAGGAAAAGTTAAGAAGCTTGCAACAATACTTGGGATTAAAGATTCAAATGAACCTTCGATGAATTATGTTTTAAAAAACTGGGCAATGATTCTTTTATATAAAGAAAATGAGTTACAAAACAACGGTATTTTAAAAAAAGAACTCAATCAGCTTTTTACACTTAAGGCTGCAGGTCTTGAAAACGACTATATCGCTGCTATGCACAAAGCAAAAGCATTTAGAAATTATTTACAAAAAGTATATAAAGAATTTTATTAAATTAAACTTCTTATGGATTGTGCTTAAAAGCTATCCCTATTTATTACTTTTTAGCTACCATGGCCGGTCTCACTTCTATCTTACTTGGTAATGTTCTAGGGTTCATTTGCAAAAGATCAACTACCATTTGTCCTATATCTTCCGGTTGTATTTTCCAGGCGTCAGCATCATCGGGCACATGGTTATTAAAATGCGAAGTAACAGAGCCCGGCATAATGGTAGAAACCTTTATACCATATTTTCGCAGATCAAGCATTACGGCTTGTGTAAAACCTACCAAGCCAAACTTGCTGGCATTATAAGCAGCACCATTTTCAAAAAAATTAGCACCAGCGAGGCTGGCAATAGTAATTATATAACCTTTGGATTGTTTGAGTGATTCCACAGACGCCTTTACACTATTAAACACACCTGTAAGATTGGTATCAATGGTTTCTTTCCATTGTTCTTCTGTAATGCTATCGATAGGTGCAAAATGCCCGATACCTGCATTGGCAATTACTACATCCAGCTGACCGAAATGATCGGTTACTGCTTTTATTGCTTTTGTTTCAGCTGCCAGCGAACTAACTTCAGATTCTACTGCCAATATTTTTGAAGCATCATTAGTTAACGATGCGGCAGCTTCTTTCGCTGCAGTTAATGATCGGCTGGTAATGGCTACTCTCATACCACTATCCAACAATGATTTTGCAATTCCTAATCCAATGCCTTTGCTACCACCTGTTATATAAGCTACTTTGTTCGTAATATCATTCATTATTAAAAAGTTTAATTAAATAAAAGTATCTATTCTATTATAACGAAAATAATCAGGAGTTGTTCAACAAGAGTTATAGATCAATCTCCAATCCTTCTGCCGCCAGTTCAAAAGCTACACCGTTTTGTTTTGTAACTGCTGCTACAAGTGCATCGAGCTTTTCATCTGTATGCGATGGATCATGGTGTGCCAGTAATATTTTTTTTACACCGGCCAGGGATGCAAAATAAACAGCATCATCCATCGACGAATGTCCCCAGCCTTTCCTTTCCAGATATTGTTCTTTACTGTATTGTGCATCATGCAATAAAAGATCTGCTTCGTTCGCAAGGTCAATGCCTGAAACCCATTTTTTATCTGCTACTATTCCATTCAGGCCAAGAGCCGGTTCATGATCGGGAATATATGTGAATACCTTATCTGCATTAACAATTCTGAAACCTACTGTTGGCCCAGGGTGTATAACATACCTTGTTTGAATATGGAAAGGACCTATATCAAATTCACTATTATCTATTTCATGCATATTAAGTTTACATGGCAGGTCACGGATATGCACAGGAAATAATGGAGGTGAAAGATATCTGCTTAGTCTTGAGTGTAATGATTGGCGGCTGCTGGCAGGTGCCCATATATGCACCTCCATTCCCGGATCAAAAAGTGGTTTGAAAAAGCCTAACCCTTGTATATGATCGAGATGTAAATGTGTTAATAGAATATCTATTCTATGATTTGCCGGCCCGTCACCGGTATTAGAGTTGCGCATTCCAGAACCTGCATCCAGTACCAGTTGCCATCCTTCGGCACTCACATCAGTGCAAGATGTATTTCCTCCATACTTTTCTGTTGCCGGACCGGAAGTGGGTATGGAACCACGAACACCCCTTATAGTAATTTTCATGTAAGAACTTTTATTTGAGATATTTGTCATCCCGATTTAAAATCAGGACAGGCTATGGAATTCGCATAAAAATTTTCATCGCTCATTTCATTCGTCTTTTGAATCCCAGAATAATGCCACTGCTCCTAAAAAAGTGGAAGCTCTTCCTAAAATGGGATAAGAAGTAACGGAGATTTTTTCGATATTCCCATGTAAGTTTTCAATAAAAAAAGTTTTGTGGTAAGGCTTGCAGTTCATTAATGTTTTTACTAATGGCAACTCTTCTGGCGGTAAGCCATTACCGTCTTCATCCATCGGTTTAAAAATTGTAGACCATTCAGCAGTTGGCATTTCGCCTGTGTCATCATATCGTTTGCCAAGAATCAGCTCTGCAGGCTCGTTATAATAAATAAGATTGCCTTTTCTGTCAGTAATAAATACAGGTATTGAAAGACAATCGGCTAGTTGGCGGTTTAATATTATTTCTATTTCATAAGCCATATGGGTGGCATGCATTGCTTACCTTAAATATAAACTAATTAAAACAAGCTGTAAAATTTAAGAGTTAATTGTTTTCAATTTTGATGTCTGATAATTACTAACAGTATATTTGCCAAAAGATTAAGGCATGAAAAATCAACTATTGATAGTTATAGCATTATTATGGACTGCAATCGGGCAGGCACAGCAGGAAATAAAAATGGAAGACCTGAGTAAACATATAGGCGACTCAGTAACAGTGTGTACCAAAATATATGGCGGCATTTTTCTAGATAGAAGCAAAGACACTCCAACTTTATTAAATGCAGGAGCTAATTATCCCAACTCTCCGTTAACAATCGTAATAAGGGCAGAAGCCAGAAAAAAATTTAAAGAAGCTCCCGAAGTTTTTTACAAAGACAAAAATGTTTGTATTACAGGAAAAGTGATTCTTTTTAAAGAAAAGCCGGAAATTGTTGTGTACGATGAAAGTCAAATGATAATGAAATAGGTTGCTTGACTCTATCCACCATAGGTTTTTTTTGATTTTTTCTTATCAGCACCAGCTGCTTTTTTCTCCTCTTTAGTGATAGGATTAATTTGTTCTTTTTTTGATGGAGCAAGAGGAAAGCCCGGAAAATCCTGATCAATATGCGGATCAGGATTCTGTTTTACTTCCTTTTCTTTTCTGATTGGTGATTTTTTTGCCATAAGTTTCTTTGCTTTCGTATAAACGCTTATGTAAGGTACAATATTTGACTTAAAGCTTTTATTGATTTTTAACTAAAGCAATTGGGGTAATTTATACTTACATGAGTAAGGAAATAGACAGCAAAATCATAATATAGCTTTAAAATAATAGGGCGGGGTTTTTGTTGCTGAAAGAATTGAAATGAAAATTGTGTAATGGGAGTTCAAACAGCAATGATAATTGATGATGATGCCGACTTGGGGCAATTAATGATTGCCGCACTGGAAAAAAGGAAAATCCATACGATGGTAGTCCATTCTTTAGACGAAGCGGCAAAGTATCTTACCTATCTTAAACCTACTGTTGTTTTTTTAGATAATAGTTTTCCCGAAGGCTTGGGTGTAAATTTTATTCAGGAAATAAAATCGGCTGATGCGGAAATAAAAATTATTATGATGACGGCAGATTCTGATGACTGGCTCGAAGAGAAAGCTAAAGAAAATGGGGCTGTCCGGTTTCTTAAAAAACCTTTAAACCGGGACATTATATATTCAGTTTTAGATGATCTTAATTTAAAAAAATAAATATATTTTAATCGTTAAAACAATTCAGGCATTAATGCATCACAGTGTGGGTAAATGATTGCCCATACCAATGGTGTTAATTCTCCATCAATATGGGCAACCCTTAAAGGGATTAAATAATAATAAAGTTATTAGCCTAAATCTTTTAGCCATTTTACCACATCATCTTTAGCCTGGCCAGTTTTCTTTTGTATTCTTCCCCATACCTCATCTTCCTTACCATCTTCATATTCCAAATCATCGTCAGTAAGATCTGCATATTTCTGCTTCAATTTACCTTTCCATATGTTCCATTGACCTTTCATTTCCATCTTGTCCATAATAATTAATTTTAGATTATATAATAAGAATCAATGTATTGGCATACAAAATTGTGCCAGTTTTAAATCGGCGAAAAAACCCGGCACGAAATTGTCATAATAATTAAGTAATTAAAATTATTTATATGTCCAATCAAAAAGATGATAAGAAAAAGAACGAAAATGAAGAAACAAAGGGGTTGAAACCTGATCCGAAAACATTACATAAAACAGATCCGCAGGATAATATGGAAGGTCCCATTTCTTCTCTAGTGCAAGGTGTTAAAGAAAATGTGGAAGATGATGATGTAACAAAAGATGAAGCAGACCAAAAGAAAGAAGAAAATATGTAAGTCTTTGTTACTCTTTTTATTTCATGTTCAATAATAGAAATAAAAAATTTTATGAATTGGTATCTAGTCATACCCTTGGTGGTTGTTATTTTTAGCTTGTTGGTGTTACTTATTCGTCAGAACATGAAAGATGATAAGGAAATAAGGAATAAACTAAACAATGACTATCGTAATTTCAAAAAAAGAGAGAATATAGATATGCAAGGCATTGAATGAATAATAAAAGCTATATAAATTTTTCATTGCTCTTATAATTGTGACCACTCATTTTTCTTTTTTTGCGATCTCGTATGTTTAGCCAGATGCTCAGCACAAATAATACTATAAAAATGATTAGCGTTGCATTTTCCACCAGTTGCTGATTAAGATATTTACCTGTAAGTTTTTGTAATAAGAAATGAATATAGGAGTTTGATCTGTCGTGAATCCCCATTGCTTCCCGCACCTGCCAATGCCAGTCGGTGCAGGCACAGTAACCCCAGCCAAACCAGATACCCAATATAAACCAGGAACCGGCTGTCAGCAGCATTGTAATTAAATGCAGCTTTCTTGTTTTCGAAAATCCCCAGCCAATAATATTAAACAACGTAAAGGCTGTATGAAAGACAAAGAAAAAAATATTAAGAAAGGGGTAAAGCATTAATTTTTTTTAACTTAATAAAAAAGAGAGATCAGTTTCCTTACTAAGCTCTTTTTTTGCTACCGCATTATTTTCCCATTGAAAAAGATAAGCAATACTATGTCCTATCAATTGCAGCGTTTCTTCTTCTAATAACAAGGTGGCGCCTTCAGGCAAAGCAATTACCCGCTTTGTAGGATTCAGTTGCAGAAATTCTTTCAGCCGTTGATCTCTCGTCTCTCCGTTAAAGCCTGTTATCGGTTGATTATAATAATGAGGATTAATATGAAAAGGAAAAAACTCCAATGCTTTAAAACTGCCCGGGTTGATGATGGGCATGTCATTACTGGTGCTGATCGTTTCACCGGCCAGGTTAGCACCGGCACTCCATCCAATATAGGGTGTGCCTGTTCTTACTTTTTCTTTTATCACTTCCATCAGTTGCAGATCATATAAATCATGCAGCAGCTTAAAAGTGTTACCACCGCCAGTTATTATCACATCCGCATTTTCTATTATTGCTTTTGCATTATCGTGGGTCGCAGTGATGATCGCATAATCCGATCCCTGTAGTGCATTACGAACTTTACTGGTGTAGTCTTCATAGTCTGCATCCACCGATGCAAAGGGTATGAATGCAATGTTTAAAGGCTGTACGCCAAGAAAGTTTTTCATAACGGGTGCTGCTGTTTCCAGGTAACCGTAGGAACCTTCTTTTGAACTGCTGAATGCGAGTATTCTTATTTTCAATTGTTTATATTTTTTATGATGGTAAGCCTAAGATAACAAAACAGTTATTCTATTTTTTAACTAATACAAACACACTGATATTTTCTTGCTTTCCCCGCAGCTGAACAGGTATAGTTGCATTAGTAATGCAATAGGCCAGTAATGATTCTACGAATGCCTTTCCCATCAATCGTTGTGGGGTACATAATATGATGGTGCAGTTGTTATCTAAAAAATGAACGATCATTTTCGTTAGCGCAGCAAATGCATCGGGTTCATAATTAATATCACTCAGCAATACTACTTCTGAAACAGGCACCGCATCAATATCGTTCCAGTCAATAACTTTACAGCTTACGTTGTTTAGTTGGTGATGCAGTACAGATTGTTGTACGATTGCTATGACCTCTGGTGATTTATCACTGATGCATATATCCTTTGCAGTCGCTGCTGCTACTATGCCGGGTAATCCAAGCCCTGCTCCCAATTCCAATACTGTTCTATTTTTAATATACTCCGGGTGTTGTTGTAAAAAAATGCATAGACCAATAGCGGCATGCCACACCTGTGCCCAGTATGGAGTATGTTGCTTCTTATATGCTTCTTGTATAGCCATACTATCAGGCACAAAAATGCCGATGGACTGGTTGCCGATAGTAAAGGATTGTAATTCGGTTTGCATACGGGCAAAGATGAGTAAAATTATATGGCCACGAATGACACCAATACCACGAATAGATTAAATACAAATGGGAGCTGCTTACGCAGTTTTGTTGACCACGAAACCACACTGAGTTTCTTACTTGCTAATCCTCCTCCCGACTTATATTTTTTTCTTTACTATCTTTACAAAGACCGTGGTTCTAACAATACTAATCTTTCTCAAATGAAAAAAGTGTTGATCGCTATTGACTATACACCTGCTGCAGAAAAAGTTGTTGCCACTGGCTATGCAATCGCAAAAGCGATGAATTCCGAAATAGCAATTGTACATGTAATTACCGAAGCAGCTTTTTATGCTATTGATTATTCTCCTATCATGGGTTACAAAGGCGCTTATACAGACGGTGCAAAGGAAGTGGTTAGCGACATAAAAAAAGAGGCAGATAATTTTCTGGCTGCGGTGGTGCAACATCTAGGTGATACAAATATCAGCACCATGGTATTGGAAGGTCACACCACTGAAGCATTATTAAAATGCTGTGAAGATTGGAATGCCGATCTGATTGTGATGGGTACACATAGCCATCATGGACTGGATAGGATATTCGGTACGGATTCAGCACAATACATCCTGAAACATTCTTCTATTCCTTTACTGGCGGTTCCCACCGAATAGAAAATCAGGAAGAACTACAATACAACGATTGTATTGAAAAATTCACCTGATGACCATATTTCTTCAGCCGGTAACGACTGCAGGTACACAACTTCTTTATACAATGTAGAAACCACTGCCACCGGTTTATTTACTGTTGCGTATTCTTGCACTCCCAGGTTGTGCTTAATGCCTGTACTGTCTCTGACTATTAAACCCAGAAAATTTTTATCTAACCCTGTTACAAAACTTCCGGACGGCGCATTACCTGCAAATAGCCCTTTAAATAAGTTGAACATACCCAGACCTGCTGTCCCATCTTCCAAAATGGACAGTGTAACACCTTCGGTGCCACCTGGTCTGTCCAAACCCAGCACCATACGGTTATCACCTCCCATTTTTATAAGGCTATTGTAAAAGAAAAAAGAAAGGAGAGTGCTATTACAGTGCCCAGCAGTATAAACAGATATAGCTGTTGCCTTATTTTTTTTTCGAATTGTAGAATTTTTTGTTCCATCCTTTTTTATTTAGAGTGCAAATCTCAGCGGATTAATTAAATACCGATTGTTAATATGGATGGACTGTGAAAAGGTTGGTACAAGATGTTTTATTAGCGGATGGCAAGGCTGTACCAACTGCGAAGAATCAGTAAAAACAATTTTTTTGGGTGAGGATGATTACCTGCATGCCCACATCATCTTCCTACCTTTGCATCAGCTACTAAATAATATATACATGGAATTTATCGACTATTATAAAGTTTTAGGAATCGAAAAATCTGCTTCTAAGGATGATATAAAAAAAGCATATCGCAAGCTGGCCCGCAAGTTGCATCCCGACCTGAACCCCGACGATAAAGAAGCTCACAAAAAATTTCAGCAGGTAAACGAGGCCAACGAAGTGCTAAGCGATCCCGACAAAAGAAAAAAATACGACCAGTATGGAAAAGATTGGCAGCATGCCGATCAGTTTGAACAACAGCGACAGCAGCGAGGCAACAAACAACAAGGCGGTGCACAGGATTATTCTGATTTTGGCGATCAGGATTTCTCCAGCTTTTTTGAAAGTATGTTTGGACAAGGTGGTGGACGGCAGCGGCAAACAAAATTCCGTGGGCAGGATTACCAGGCCCAACTGCAGCTAAGCCTCGAAGCAGCTATGACAACTCATCAACAAGTACTGACGGTGAACGGAAAAAACATTCGTATTACAATACCCGCCGGGGTAGAGAACGGGCAGGTAATTAAATTGGCAGGCTATGGTGCACCCGGAGTAAATGGCGGACCTGCCGGCGATCTCTACATTACTTTTAACATTACTGCACACTCTGTTTTTAAAAGATTGGGTAATGACCTTTTTATGAATGCAACCATTAATCTCTACACAGCTTTGCTAGGTGGCGATGCTACTATTGACACATTGACTGGTAAAGTAAAACTGACAGTGGCACCCGAAACACAGAGCGGCACCAAAATACGATTGAAGGGTAAAGGATTTCCGGTCTATAAAAAAGAAGGGCAACATGGCGACCTGTATGTAACCTACACGGTACAGTTACCTGTTGATCTTTCTGATAAAGAGAAAGAATTATTTACCGAATTAAAAAACTTAAAATAATCTGATATGCCAACGCAAGACATGATAACCGCTAAAGAATTCTGCATACATCATAATGTGGAAATGACCTTTATCCAATCGCTTGGTCAATCGGGCCTGGTAGAGATCATACAAACAGAAGAAGAAATTTGTGTGCCCCTACAGCAATTACCACAGCTGGAAAAAATGGTGCGGCTCTATTACGAAATGGATATCAATATGGAAGGCATTGAAACAATAAATCATTTACTCAATCGTATGAATGACATGCAGCAGAAGATTATAAGCTTACAGAATAAGCTACAAGTTTATGAAGATAATTAATCAGTTCTTTAAACTATCGCAGGAAATTTTATTCAATGTGGTGCCTGGAGGGTAACTTATTAGTGATGGGTTGGTGAAATAGGCAGTGTCGCCCTTGGTGGTCATATCGCCTATTCCTCTGACCAACTGATCTCCTTCTATTTTAAAAAACAAATCCATCACACTACTCAATCCTTCTGATTGAAAATCGTACCGGAGTTTTAGTATGTTTCCATCTCTTGTACCTGTTAACGTACCAGCACTTCCATCTTTTTCATAATTATCGAACATCAGTGTTCCTGAAACCTGGTTGCCTTCCTGCTTCAGCTTTGCAAAGGTGCTATCCCTCTGTAATACCTGTATATAACAACCGGTTATGTTGTTGTTAATAGATGTATCCGCATTTACCGGTACGTTATTATTATTTTCTTTTATTGTATTCTCCGGATTGTTGCAGGCCATGAGCAGGGCCAACATAATTATTGTAATTATTTTCATACACAGAAGACTTAAAAAATCATGCCGGAAAAGAGATTGGCCCATCAACTTTATTTCTGCTAATGCAAAAAGCTTAGCAACAGGCATTTTAAAAGGAAATTTCTGTTAACAAGCACTTGTAAATTATGGCGTTGCATTTGCAGTAATATCGCTGCATGTCAATTAAAAACATAATAATAGCAGTAGTGCTTATAGCGGCAAGCTTTGCCTGTAATACTCCTATCAGTAAAATTTTTGAAAAGAAACAGACCCCGCATGAAGCCTATGCAGACAGGATAAAACATGATTCGATGCGTAACGAATGGATAAACGTTTCCAAGAGCTCATTACTGCATGCATTGCCAGTTACTATTCCCTATCAGCACAAAGGCATTTTTCCGGATGATAAACTTCGGGCATTAACTCTTGAGTTTAATGCGTTGAGAGGGGAACGCCTAACAGTTACGATAATAAATACTGATACTACCACCGGTGTAATCTTTGCAGATCTTTTTAAAAAAGATTCATCTTCCCTTTCTCATTTGATAGCTGCTGACACCAGCAGTGGTATTTTTATTTTTGAAGTGGAAGAAAACGGATCAATCTTATTGCGGCTTCAACCCACTATGACAATTATTGAAAATTATCAACTGCAAATAACCAAGGGACCTTCGCTTGTATTTCCGTTAACAGGTTCCCGCAATATTGGCAGCCGTTGGGGCGATGCAAGAGATGGCGGTGTAAGGAGTCATGAAGGCATAGATATTCCAGCACCAAGAGGAACTCCCGCCATTGCGGCAGCCGAAGGTGTTATCAGCCGTGTACAAGAAGGTGGCCTCGGCGGAAAAACAGTTTCTATCCGCACCAGAGAAAGAAATTTAAGTTTGTACTATGCCCATCTTGATTCGCAATTAGTAACACAAGGTCAGCGGGTAAATGCAGGCGATACAATCGGATTGGTGGGCAATACCGGCAATGCCATTACAACAGGGCCACACCTGCACTTTGGCATTTATACAGGTGGCGGGGCATTAGATCCATATCCTTTTGTAAATAAAAATGTGAAGGCTGCGCTGGCTCTACCGACAACCATTCTACCCAAAAAATTGGAACTGCTAACCTCAGTGAGCATAACTGAAACAGAAAAATTAGCAGCAAAAACAATTCTATTACCGCTTGCTATTTCATCCGAAGGCTTTCTTGCAGAAACAGCGACAGGCATTATTATAAAAGTTTCTGCAAAGTCAGTAAAACGGCTGAATAAATAATTGAAAATATTAACAAAAAACATTGAGTGTCATTATGTCAAACTTTCATCTTCGCACATTTTTTGTAGCCTTCCTGTAAATTATTCTACAAGAAAATGAACAACAAAGAAAAAAAAGTCCCCGCATTAGCATTCTGTGTGTTGCTTGATTTGGTTGGCTATGCTTCTTTTACAGTACCGGTACTCGGCGAATTCGCTGATATAATTTGGGCACCTATGTCTGCACTTATATTCTTTAGATTATTTGGCGGCAGAATGGGAGTCTTTGGTGGTGCTTTCGGATTTATAGAAGAGTTGTTGCCATTTACAGATTTCATTCCCACCTTTTCAATAGCATGGTGTATGCGTTATTTCGGAAAAAAAGATGAGCAGAGAATTATTAAGATGTCATAAAATGATCTATTAAGCACACCAAGATGGAGGGTATTGAAACCATGACTCCTTTACTCAATCTTATGAAAGCAATGCAACAGGATATTTTTACAATTACAGAACTGGTTACAGATGTAAGAGGAGGAAAGAAAGGAAACTTATTGAGCAGAGATCTTGATCATTTTTCTCTCCTCGGAAATCCGGGTACAGTCAACGGAATTGCAGGCCAGTAATACAATACCGGAATGATTTTCTATCCGCTGCAACAGATAGCTCACTTCCTGATTAGCATATCTGTCGTGTGAATCTTTAACATCAGTTCGTTTACCAAAGAGTGCATCGGCTTCATCAAAGAAGAGTATCCAATTCTTATTTTCAGCAGCTTCGAAAATCTTTTTGATATTTTTTTCTGTTTCACCGATATATTTACTCACTACCTGCGAAAGGTTTACACGGTATATTTCCCTATTCATTTTTTCGGCAAACCACCTGCTGCTATTATCAATTATTTTTTTATCGGCACCTGTCAGCAATACATGTACCGGTTTGCCGGATCCTTTTATTTCATTTTCTATTAACTTATTCAACTGCTTCTTAACAGTGGCTGGTACAGTTAACAAGCTGTCAGCTCCAGTTGTTTTTATTAGTTTTCCTTGTTGGCAGATGCCACAGTTAAAAAGAAGCATTCCTAATAGAAGGAAGTAAGTGTTTTTTTGCATAGCGGTTTATTGACAGTATGAATTTAATGCAATTTTTATATTCATACCAGGAGTTTTATTTCAACCTTTTTTTATTTTTTAATTCCTTTGCATTTTTCTCACTCACTACTTTCTTTCCTGTTTTTGCTTCAATGGCTTTACGGGTATTTCCGGCAATAGTTCCGCCTTGTTTTGCAATAGCCGCACTTTCATCAAATCCTTTTGGCTTTTTTTCTTTACTTATTTCTGTAGTAGTGGCTTCGCCCAGCATATTAAGCAGCAGCTCCAGGTTGGTCA
>JBDSUW010000140.1:0-3655 GCA_039927535.1 Chitinophagaceae bacterium
GTTAGACACAGATTTATTAGTGCAGATAGGAGCAACAGCAACTATTGAAAAATTACTTACAGAACGAACACTAATCATTACCGCCGGCGTTAAAAGCACACGACTGCCAGATACGAAAGTTCCTGACTTTGCCATGCGTAGATGATCTGCTACAAAATGTTTATGCAAAATAACATCGCCATCTATTTGAATAATATATTCGCCTTTTGCGGCGGCAAATGATTTATTTCTGCATGCTGCCAGGCGGTATCCTTCATCAGGCTGCCAAACATGTAGAATAGGAATATTAGTTTTATGTTGAAATAAGGCTATTAGCTCGGCCGTTTCGCTGCCAGAACCATCATCACCTATAATGATTTCATTTGGAAGGTAACTTTGTTTCAAAAGACTTTCGATGCATAATAAAAGTGCATCAGGCCGATTGTAGGTAGATACACAAATACTACAATTTATTGAACGCTTTGAAGACATAGGCTAGACTCAAAAGTAACTATTTTATCTGCCCATAAAAATATTCTATCTTTATCGTTTCCGAATACATTAATCATGAAAGTTTTACGGCGGCTTATCCCATTTGCAAAGCCTCTACATCATTTTTTTCCAGAGTATATCGTTTACACGGTTTTAGGAATTCTTTTTGGATTATTCAACTTTGCATTGCTTATACCTGTATTGAGTTTACTTTTTGAAAAACAAGAAACGGCTACACAGCTTACCAGCCCCAATTTTTCATTTTCTATTGACTATATTAAAAATTCTTTCAATTACCAGTTTAATCTGATCATTGCCACCAAAGGGAAATTTATGGCGTTGGTTTTTGTATGTGCCATTATTGGAGTCAGTATTTTATTAGCTAATATTTTCAGGTATCTAGCAGTACGGGTGTTACTGCGGCTACGCCTTCGCATTATGGCACGGGTACGTAACATGCTTTATGATAAATATATAGATCAGTCTCTTGCTTTCCATCATAAAAATGGAAAGGGTGACTTGCTTATGACAATGACCAATGAAGTACAGGAGATTGAAAGCTCTGTACTTAATTCATTACAAGTATTACTCCGTGATCCATTTTTGGTGATTGCTTATTTTGGTTTGCTTTTTTATTGGTCATACCAGCTTACATTATTTACACTCATCTTTTTACCAATTACTGGCCTTGTAATTACAATGATTACCCGCAAGCTTAAAAAAATGAGTTATTTCAGTCAAGAGATGATGTCAAAGATTATTTCTTCCACAGAAGAAACGATAAGCGGCATTAAGCCAATCCAGAGTTACACAGCGGAACATTTTATGAAAAAAAAATTTCGCCAGATTAATGATACATTTTCAAAACATAGTAAACAGCTTTTTAGTAAAAAAGAAATAGCCTCTCCTACTTCAGAAGTATTAGGGGTAGTGGCTGCATTAATGCTGGTGGTGTATGGAGGCTACTTGATTTTCAATGATAAATCTGCACTCGGTGGCGAAGGATTTATTGCCTACCTGGCACTTTATACACAGATTATTCAGCCGTTGAAAAACATATCGCAAATATCCATTACGCTGCAAAGAGGTATTGTTGCTACAGAAAAAATATTTAAAATTGCTGACAGTCATGTTTCCATACCTGAGCCTGTTAACCCTGTTGCTAAAAAAGACTTTACAACTTCAATTAAAATAGAAGATATTTCTTTTTCCTACGAAAGCCAGCCAGTCATTGAAAAGTTAAACCTTACTGTGCAGAAAGGAAAGATCATAGCATTAGTTGGTCAAAGCGGAAGCGGAAAATCCACCATTATTGATCTGATATGCAGGTTCTATGATGTATCAAAAGGATCTATAAAAATAGATAACACTGATATAAAAGATATGGCCGTAAAAGATTTGCGGGGAATGATTGCTGTAGTTTCACAAGATTCGTTCTTATTTAATGATACGGTCTTTAATAATATAGCATTGCACAATCCATTAGCCAGCAAAGAAGAAGTAGAACATGCAGCCAAAATTGCAAATTCACATGAATTTATAAATGAAATGCCATTGAGGTATGAAACGATTGTTGGAGAAAGAGGATCTAAATTGAGTGGTGGACAACGGCAACGCATCACCATTGCCCGAGCTATTTTAAAAAATCCCCCAATTCTTATTCTGGATGAAGCCACTTCTTCTCTTGATACCGAAAGTGAACGTTTAGTACAAGATGCGATCAACAATGTGATGCAGAACAGAACGTCAATAGTTATTGCTCATCGCCTTTCCACCATCCGACATGCAGATGAAATAATTGTTTTGCAAAAAGGAAAGATTGTAGAAAGAGGTAATCATGAAGCATTGTTGACACATGGTGGATTTTATAAAAAGCTGGTGGATATGCAGGAGGTGAAATAAAAAATCCTGCTCAAAGCAGGACTAATTATTAATTACTTCAACACTTCCCTGCTAATAACAAGCTTTTGAATCTCACTGGTGCCCTCGCCAATCGTACAAAGTTTTGCATCACGGTAAAATTTCTCCACCGGAAAATCTTTAGTGTAACCATAGCCACCAAAGATCTGTACTGCATCATTTGCAACACGAACCGCTACTTCACTGGCATAATATTTTGCCATGGCTGCTTCTTTCGTCATGGGTTGTTTACGATTCTTTAAATCGCAAGCTTGCATGGTCAATAAATCGGCAGCTTCTATTTCTGTTGCCATATCTGCTAACTTAAAAGAGATTCCCTGAAAAGATGAAATAGGTTTATCAAACTGGTGCCGCTCCTTCGAATATTGCAATGCAGCTTCATATGCTCCTTTAGCAATGCCCAATGAAAGTGATGCAATAGAAATTCTTCCGCCATCTAAAATTTTCATTGCTTGCTTAAAGCCGGCGCCTACTTCTCCAAGTCTATTTGTATCGGTTATCCGACAATTATCAAAAACCATTTCGGCAGTTTCACTTGCCCGCATACCTAGCTTATTTTCTTTTTTTCCGGCACTAAAACCTTTGGTTCCTTTCTCAACCACAAAAGTTGTTGAATTATTTTTTGCTCTTGGCTCACCAGTTCTGCAAACCACCACTGCAACATCCCCACTTTTACCATGTGTAATGAAGTTTTTCGTTCCATTAATTATCCAATCATTACCCTCCTTTACAGCAGTACATTTCATATTCCCTGCATCGCTTCCTGTGTTAGCTTCAGTTAAACCCCATGCACCAATCCATTCGGCAGTTGCAAGTTTGGGCAACCATCTATTCTTTTGTTCTTCATTTCCAAAAGCCATTATATGACCTGTACATAATGAATTATGTGCCGCCACACTTAATCCAATTGAACCACAAACTTTTGATATTTCAACAATGATTGTTTTGTATTCAAAATAAGAAAGACCAGCGCCGCCATATTCTTCCGGAACTAATACACCCATCAATCCCAGTTTGCCCATTTCTTTAAAAACTTCAACGGGAAATTCCTGGCTTTCGTCCCACTCCATTACATATGGTTTGATATGTTGCTGTGCAAAATCTCTGGCTGTTTGTGCTACCTGCTGTGTTATTTCCGATTGTTGAAAATCCATTTTATCATTGTCTTTGTTAGTTAATGATTGTGCCACTCAAATAAATTGGGTGGCACAATTTTTTGCCTTTTATTAAATGCAAGCAATCGCTAAAGGCAGGCGCAAGATAA
>JBDSUW010000141.1:0-6335 GCA_039927535.1 Chitinophagaceae bacterium
CACCAATCCTTTTGCAAGCACAACGGAGGAGAAGACTCCTTCGGTAAATACATTTTCTGAAGAGTATCTTCATCACAGCGAAGAAAACATTCTGCATAAAAATATCGTTGCTAATCAATACAGCAACCTTTCCGTAACACTCTATTTAGCTTTTCACGGCGAATTAATCTCTCCGCCGCCAGATCTCAATTTTTATTTATTCTGAATTTTTTTTGAATCTCATGCACTGTTTTTCAGCAGGGCTAAATCAATTTATTTAATAAATAAAAATTATTATTTATGTCCCCACGTCCCAGGGCAAAAGACTATATAAAAGGTCTGCCCAATGACTTGGCAGCATCGGTTGTCGTATTTCTTGTAGCCTTACCATTGTGTATAGGCGTTGCATTAGCATCCGGAGCTTCCCCATTAAGTGGCATTATTGCCGGTATTTCTGGTGGTATAGTTGTTGGTCTTGCCAGCCGTTCTCATCTTAGTGTAAGTGGTCCTGCTGCAGGCCTTACTGCCATTGTGTTTGCTGCAATCGCTACCATTGGTTCTTTTCAAGGATTTCTTGTTGCCGTTGTGTTAGGCGGTATCATCCAGCTAATTCTTGGTTTTTGCAAAGCTGGAATTATCGGTGATTATGTTCCCAACAATGTAATTAAAGGTATGCTGGCAGCTATTGGTTTAATCCTTATTTTAAACCAGGTTCCGCATTTATTAGGCGATGATGCTCATTTTGAATCTGATGAAGGCGTAAAACAAGTTTCTGGAAACTTATTCTCCAACTTTTTTTTCTCCTTTGCCAATATCAATTCAACAGCATTGTTGATTGGAGGCATTTGTTTGTTGTTTCATTTTGCTTGGGAAAAAATTGTAGCTGGTAAAAAAGGGTTTATAAAATTTGTTCCTGCGCCATTAATAATTGTTTTTATTGGTGTTGGCATCAATGCAATTTTCATACAAACTAACCCGGTTGCAGCCTTGTCAAATGAACATCTGGTGCGAATACCGGTAGCAGGCTCAACCAAGGAATTCTTTTCTTTTTTTGCATTGCCAGATTGGAGTTATTTATTTAACAGCGATGTACTCGTTATTGCTATTACACTTGCTTTGGTTGCCAGCTTAGAAACACTACTGAGTGTGGAAGCAGTTGATGATTTAGATCCTTATCAACGGGTAACACCTACAAACAGGGAATTAAAAGCTCAAGGCATTGGCAATATCGTTTCGGGGCTTATTGGCGGCTTACCCGTAACCAGTGTTATAGTTCGATCTTCCGCCAATGTAAATGCTGGTGCAAAAACAAAAATGTCGACCATCTATCACGGAGTATTGCTGTTGTTGTCATTTGCATTTATTCCTTTTTTACTCAACATGATTCCTAAAACTGCATTGGCTGCAATACTTATTTATACAGGTTATAAGTTAGCAAAGCCAGCAGTCTTCAAAGCGTTTTACAAAAAAGGGATGGATCAGTTCTTACCATTTGTAATTACAATCATTGCCATTTTGGCAACAGATCTCTTAAAGGGAGTAATCATAGGTATTGGCGTAGGTTTATTTTTCATCATCAGAAGTAATTTTAAGTCATCAGTATTTGTAGTACATGATGAAAACAAATATTTATTCAGGTTACGAAAAGATGTCTCTTTCCTGAACAAACCTATCATAAAAAGTAAACTGGAAAAGGTTCCTGCAAACTCATCTGTTATAATAGATATTACAAGGGCAGATTTTATAGACAAAGATGTGGTGGAAACCATTGAAGACTTTATTCTCCATGCTCCATTAAAAAATATTGCTGTCGAATTTAAAAGTAGCCAGCATAAAAAGCAGGGTTTTTCATTCAAACTCATTGACAATGGGAGCAATAAGGCTTCCCTGATAAAAAACTATGAAAAAGAAATAACTATTTCAAACACACATTAATTTTATAATTTTAAAAAAAAGAGTATGCATTCTTACGAAAAATTACTTGCCCTTAATAAGACTTGGGCAAATGAAAAAACTACTGTTGATCCTGAGTTTTTCAAAGGCCTCCAAGACGTGCAAACACCGGAGTTCTTATGGATCGGTTGCAGCGATAGCAGAGTGCCGCCCAATGAAATAACACAAACACAGCCAGGTGAAATTTTTATTCATCGCAATATTGCCAACCTGGTAGTTAATACCGATGTAAATGTATTAAGCGTATTAGAATATGCAGTACATCACCTGAAAGTAAAACACATTATAGTTTGTGGTCATTACGGATGTGGTGGCGTAAAAGCTGCTACAACAAATCATAATTTAAAACAGGTTTTAAATATGTGGTTACGAAATATCAAAGACATATACCGCATTCACCGTGATGAACTGGATGGTATTGAAAATGAAGACAACCGTGTGGACCGGTTAGTTGAACTAAATGTTCAAGAGCAGGTAATGAACCTGGCAAAAACTTCCATCGTTCAACGGGCATGGAAAGAAGGTAACAGACCCGACCTTCATGGGTGGGTGTACGGATTAAAAGATGGAATAATCAATCCCGTTTTTGAAATGAAAGCCGGCACACATATAGATCCTCTTTACGAATTCGATAACTTATAAATTAAAGCCCTGCTGAATCCAGCAGGGCTTCTTAATCAAGCAACATGTTTTTTACTAAGCCATTCAATACAATCGCTAAAGGTTTTAAAAATATGTTCTTTCCCAACTAATCCTGGGATAAGGTTTATTCTTTCCATTCTCACTTTTGCCGCTGTTTGAAGCCCCGTTAGCAATACTTCTATACCTCTTTGTTCCAATGATAGGATTGCATCTTCCAAAGCATACAAACCTGTTTGATCGATAAAAGGTACTTTCTCCATCCGTATTATTACATACCTGATATCCTTCACTTTTGACACCCTGTCTGTAAATCCAGATGCAAAACCAAAAAAGAGCGGCCCATCAAGGTGCTTTACGACTACATTTTTTTCAATGTTATCAGGTATTAATTCATCGCTCCATCCTTCTTCCTTTCTTAAATCTACCAGGTCTGTAACTGTCGTCTTCTCTTCCGCTATATCACTCATTTTTTTCATGAACATGAATGCAGCCAATACCATTCCTAATGCAACAGCAACCAGCAAATCAAGGAATACTGTAACCAGCAATACAATGATCATAATAGCTGCATCAGCTTTTGGAACCTTATTAATATGCTTAAATCCTTTATAATCGAGAATGCCGATACCCACTGTAATCAATATACCGGCTAAAACAGATTTGGGAATGAGTGCTGCATATTTTCCTGCCCCAAATAAAACAATCATCAATACCAATGCATGTATTACACCAGATATTCTGTTTCTTCCGCCTGAACGTATATTGACGAGTGTTCTCATAGTGGCACCTGCTCCGGGTATCCCACCAAATACACCAGCAATCGAATTACCAATACCTTGTCCAATCAATTCTTTATTACTATTGTGTTTTGTTTTGGTAACATTATCTGCTACTACAGAGGTAAGCAATGAGTCAATGGCACCTAATGCAGCTAAAGTAACGGCGGCTTCAAGTATCATACTATAAAACTTAGGCTTAATAGACAGTAAACCCTCAATATTTATCGGAGGCAATCCTTGTGGAATATCGCCAATTATGGGAACCGATTTATCCAGTAGTATGCTTAAACCTGTAATTGCCAATAAGGCTACCAATGTACTTGGCACTGCTTTGGTAATTTTTGGAAATAGATAAATAATCAATATAGTTAATGCTGCATACAGAATTGCCCAGCTATTGATGTTTCCCAAAGCAGGTACAATTTCCTGTACAACATCAATGGTCGTTTTAGGCGATGCAATCCCGATGGCCGGAAACAATTGAAGCAAAATAATGATAATACCTATTCCACTCATAAAACCGGAAATAACCGGGTAGGGAATAAATTTTATTAATGAGCCCACTTTAAATACTCCCATCAAAACCTGAAACAATCCGGCTAAAACAAAACTAGCAATGATAGCACCAAAAACTGACTCAATACTGCCATCTGTTGATGCTGACAGAAATAATGCAATGGTGGCAGCAGAAACAACAGTCATCGGCCCCGTTGGCCCACTTATTTGTGATGGAGTACCGCCAAATATGGCGGCAAAAAAACCAAGAAATATTGCACCATAAAGTCCTGCCGCAGCTCCAAGACCCGACTGCACACCGAAAGCCAAAGCCAAGGGCAAGGCTACAATACCGGCAGTAAGACCACCAAAAAAATCACCTTTCGTAAACTTAAATATTTTCATCTGTAAATCTTATTTTAAAATAGATTCAAGCCGCTTATTATCGCACCTTTAATAGGCTACAAAAACCTAATCGTTTCATCGAATTATTTTCAAATTAAAAAACAGCAAGTACTATATGCTGAAGAAGTATCTGTATATTTTATGATAAGTACCGGGGAGGTAGGAATGGATTAGCATAAACTCCGGAAGAATATAATTGTATGTTTTCAAACTGATCATGTAATGATGGCATAAGTCCAATTTGAAAATATTCAAAGCCGCTTATATTGTCTTGCTCTTTTTTGTAGTCTTCCTTTCCCTTCTCTTCTCCTTTGAGAGTATCATCAGGCATTTGTTCCGTTTGCTCCATCGGTTTCTTAATGAAAGGGTTGATGCCCGTGCTTTGCAACACAAAACCAAAGGTCAATATCAACAATAAAAGTTTTACCATAATACTGAATACGTCAAAGATAATACAACAATATTTACCATTTTCCAAAGCTGTTTTGCTCTTATCAAGCCAGCTACAGTTCCCTTACCAAATTGCTGTAGCAATTAAAGTTTTATGTAGGTTTGCCATATGTCTATCGAAATAAAAAATCTGCTCAAAACTTATGGGGAGCAAAAAGCCGTAAATAATATTTCCTTTAAAATTGAGAAAGGAGAAATTGTAGGTTTTCTGGGACCAAACGGTGCCGGCAAATCTACCACCATGAAAATATTAACCGGTTATCTGCAACAAACAAGTGGTGAAGCTTTCGTTTGCGGTATTAATGTAGCCGACGATCCATTGGCAACAAAGAAGAAGATTGGTTATCTACCGGAATTGAATGCACTGTATTACGATATGTATGTAAAGGAATATTTAGCATTTATAGCTGAAGTACATAAAGTTGAAGATGCAAAGCAAAAAATAAAAAGTGTAATAGAATTGACAGGACTTACTGTTGAATGCAAGAAAAAAATCGGACAACTATCCAAAGGATATAAGCAAAGAGTTGGTCTTGCGGCGGCACTTATTCATGACCCGGAAGTATTGATATTGGATGAACCAACTTCAGGATTAGATCCGAACCAGATAATAGAAATAAGAGAGGTTATTAAAAAGCAGGGGCAGAACAAAACAGTATTATTCTCCTCACACATTCTGCAAGAAGTAGAAGCTATCTGCGACCGGGTTATTATAATTAATAAAGGAGAATTGGTGGCAGACGATAAGCTAAGCAATCTTCAAAAAGAATCTAAAGCACAACATTCTATAAAAGTAGAATTCAAAGAAGCCGTTGACGCTGCCTTGTTAACCAATTTAAAAAATGTAATTGCTGTAAAAAATACTCAACATTCCCGTCCGACAGAATCATTCGGGCAGGCAATTTTCATAATTCAATGCTCCGATCCAGCATCAGTAAAAAAACAAATTCTGCAACTGGCAATTGACAAAAATTTGAATATCGTTTCGTTACAAAGCGAAAACCAAAGCCTGGAAAATATTTTTAAAACATTGACAAATTAAAAACCTTTTTTCTCTGCAGGTTTTTCTGCATTTCCTTTTTCAAAATCGCCGCCGTATACCATCACAAGTTTTGATTTATCAAAATATTTACGAAGCACTGCATTAACTGCATCCAGTTTGAGTTGTTTTATTTTATTTTCAAAGTCGGTGTACTCATTCAGATCTCTGTTGTTTTGCAAAAATGAACGGAGGATGCCCGCAACTGTTCCATTATCACCTAATGATGCTTTTCCCTGCTCCAGCCAGCTATTTACAGAATTAGTCAGTTCATCCTGTCGGAAACCATCTTTGATAGCTTTGTCCACTTCCTGGTGCAGTGCTGAATCCAGTTTTCCTTTATACAAAGGATTGAAATAAGCATACACACCCCAATTGCCGGTATTATATTTATAATCTACATCCATGAAACTTCCGGCACCATAACTCATCCCATCACTCTCCCGTAGCCTTTGTGGTATTCTGGATGAAAGAAATGCACCTCCACCCAATAATTCATTGGCCATTAATACAGCAGGGTAATCTGGATTCTTTTTAGAAATATTTAGATTTAAACCTCCCAGCATTATCGCAGTTGTTTTATCAGGTGTGTT
>JBDSUW010000142.1:0-14541 GCA_039927535.1 Chitinophagaceae bacterium
GCAGATTCAAGCTTCGCTGATAATGTCATTGCCTGTTGCAACAATTTTACTGCTGCCGCATAATTTCCCATGGACTGGTATAACATTGCCTGATTGTTCAAAACAATTGCATACGGCATTGCTTCCTGCAACTTGTTTGTTTTAATAACTGCAATGGCATCATTAAATTCTTTTTCTGATTCATTGTACTTACCAAGATTATAATGCAGCACTGCATAATTATTTAGCGATGCGGCTACGGCCATATTGGTATTTCCCAATTTATCTTCCCTTAGTTGTAATGCCTTTGCAGTGTATTCGTCTGCCAGTTCGAACCGTCCTGTAGTTGTATATAATAATCCCCGGCTGGCAATTGTTTTCATATAGTTCAATTCGCTGGTGCGAGACGACTTTTCAAAATAGCCCTGTGCCGCCTTCAATCTTTTTTCTGCAAACACATATTTGCCCATTGCATAAGCAGATTGCCCCATTTGCAAATTCAATGTTGCATTTTCCTCATCATCCAGATCAAAATCTTTGTACAATGAATTGGCAATGCCGCCTAATCGCAAAAACTTGGAACCAAATCCACCTTTTCCCTGTCCGCCAAACAAACCGGAATTGTCGCTTAATAAAATAGCATAATCTATATCTGTAGAATCGAAATCGGCTTTTACATCTTCCATTTCATTGCGGGCAGCATCTCTTGCTTTTGCTTTAGCTTCATACTTCGCATCCCGTACTTCGCTTTCGGCTTTGCCTTTTACTTTGTTTTTTATTTTATTGAGTATCTGTGCCGGACTGGCAATTGAAATGAAAATAAGCAGGATTAATGAAAGAATTTTCATCTGTTAATTTTATTTGGTTTTGCCGATGGAATTTCGCATAAAAATTATCATCGCCTATATAAATAAACTACTTGATAATTTTTATGCTACATTTCATAATAGCAATTTTGGATGTTGGTTATAATCTGAGGTCTAAGTTACATCATAAATACTATTTTGACTAGAGTACAGTAATTTCATCTAATTAGTTGATTATAATAATAAAGCCACCTGATAAATCAGATGGCTTTAAATATTAAATAGTTATGTATAATCAGAATCCTTTTGTTTCGCAACCAAGCAACTCACAAAGCTTTTCCCGCAATGCTGGACCTCTGAGATTTTTTGCCACTATCTTTCCTTCTGGATCTATCAAAAAATTTTGTGGGATGCCTTGTACTTTATATAATTTAGCAACCGCATTATTCCAGTATTGCAAATCACTTACTTGAGTCCAGGCAAGGCTGTCTTCTTTAATAGCATTGAGCCATTTGTCTTTTTGTCCAGGCTTGTCTAATGAAACACCTAATACTGTAAAGTTCTTTGCATTAAAGTAGTTATAGTTTTCTACAACAGTCGGATTTTCCTGGCGACAAGGGCCGCACCAACTTGCCCAAAAATCTACCAATACATATTTCCCTCTGAAAGAAGATAGAGAAACAGCATTACCTAATGTATCGGGTTGTGTAAAGTCCATTGCCTCCGTGCCTACTGCACCGATCTTACTCTCCGCAATAAAACCTTCAAGTGCTTTACCCGTTTCTGATTGCTTTACTACTGCGTCTAATTGATTAAACCTGTTTTCCAACATTACCACATCCTCGTTGAAACCATACGTTACATTTAATATAAATGCTGTAACTATTGATTTAGGTTTCTCGTTTACAACCTTAGTTATAGCTTTCTGCATATTCTGCTGCAAGGCATTATAGGTCTTCATTAAATTATCTCTTTCAGTACCGGGCATTGTATTATTAATAGTAGTAGCAATGCTGCTTACTTGCTGAATAAGTGGTAAAAACTCTTTGGTAAAATCGGTAAATTCTTTATGGGATTCAGAGCCTGATATTTCTACTACCAGCGGATTTACATTTTTCCCTTTTACAGACGCCTTTCCTCCTTCTACAAACATTTCTATGGGTTTGTTGTCACCTATTGCCAAAAAGCATAGCATAGGTTCTTTTATTTTTCCATATAATGTAAACTTTGTTTTGAGAAGTTTGGCAGAAGCCATTTCGGTATTGTCTCCATTCTTGTACAGCTTAATTTCTGTACCGTCGGGAAGTCCATCCAGTTTTCCTTCAATTGTAAAATCCTTGTCAGCATTTTGAGCCAAAAGAAAAATAGGGCTAAGCAAAAGTAGAAGCAATAATTTTTTCATAGTTAAATCTAATTTTCATAAATGGGTTTTCGGGCTACCAATCTGCAAATTTAAACATTGATTTGGAAAATCCGAAGTCATTCAGCAGACAATTGACGAAAGAAAAGTTTTTGTGGATGCATTAACATCTGGGCTGTTTTCCAATGCTTTAATGTAGGCAGTTCCGATAATTCCGCCATTAGCATGCTGACAAACGGCATTAAAAGAGGCTTTATCCTTGATTCCAAACCCAACTAAAACAGGATTTTTAAGTTTTAGTGCCTTTAATTTTTTCAGGTATTCTTCCGTATTTCCTGACTTCTTTTCACTTCCTGTTGTAGAAGAAGTGGAAACTGCATATAAGAATCCGGAACTCAAATTATCTAATTTTTTTATTCTTTCTTCAGTTGTTTCTGGTGTAACTAGAAAAACAAAATCAAGATTGTATTTTTTAATGATGGCACCATATTCTGTTTCAAATTCAAACTCAGGTAAGTCGGGTAATATCAAACCATCAATACCAACTGCGGCAGCATCTGCACAGAATTTTTCAAAGCCATATTGAAGAACAGGATTCATATAACCCATTAGAACTACAGGTATAACCTCCCCAACCCCACCAGAGGAGGTGCTTGTGCGAAATTCTTTTAACTGTTTGAAAAGTTTTGCAATCGTCATTCCGTTTGCGATGGCAATAGCACTACTTTGCTGTATTACTGGTCCATCTGCTAACGGATCACTGTACGGCATACCAAGTTCTATAATATCCGCTCCGTTTTGTTGTAAGGCTTTCATTACATCCAAAGTGGAATTTAATTGTGGATACCCTGCGGTGCAATAAACGTTGAGGATGTTTTTTCCCTTTACTTTAAATATTTCTTTCAGTCTCTTCATGTTTTTTTTGAACCAGGGAGGCACTGAGTTCACAGTGATGCACGGAGTTTTTTCTCTGTGCCCCTCCCTGTCTTTGAGTCTCCGTGGTTATAATCTGCTCATATTTTTTTGAATCACGGAGGCACTGAGTTCACAGTGATGCACAGAGAATTTCGCTGTGTTCCTCCCTGTCTTCGTGACTCTGTGGTTATAATTTACTCATATAAGTCGCCAAATCCTTATCTCCTCTCCCACTCAAACAAATCACTACTACATCTTCTTTTTTAAATTTCATTTGTTTCAACGCTGCTAATGCATGAGCCGTTTCCAATGCCGGAATAATTCCTTCCAGTCTTGCCAATTCAAATGCAGCTTGTAATGCTTCCTCATCTGTTGCACTTAAAAATGTTGCTCTACCACTTTTAAATAAATGTGCATGCAATGGACCAATGCCCGGATAATCCAAACCGGCAGAAATACTATGCGGCTCTACTACCTGACCATCTTCTGTTTGCATCAGCAAACTTTTACTGCCATGCAAAATACCCGGCTTACCTAATGCTGTTGTAGCTGCACTCTTACCACTATTCACTCCTTCGCCTGCGGCTTCCACTGCTATCAGTTGCACAGAAGCTTCGTCCAAGAAATAATAAAATGCACCTGCCGCATTACTGCCACCACCTACACAAGCCATCACATGAGTTGGTAATTCGCTACCCGTTTTCTCCAATAATTGTTTTCGCATTTCTTCACTTATCACACTTTGAAACCTTGCCACCATATCCGGATATGGATGCGGCCCCACCACACTGCCAATAATATAATGTGTATCGTCAGGATGATTGATCCAGTCTCTTATTGCTTCATTCGTTGCATCTTTCAACGTCATGCTACCACTCATAGCCGGAATCACCGTTGCTCCCAGCATTTTCATTCTTGCAACATTCGGAGCCTGCCGTTCAATATCTTTTTCGCCCATGTACACAATGCATTCCACTCCCTTCAATGCACATACCGTAGCTGTTGCCACTCCATGCTGACCAGCTCCTGTCTCTGCAATAATTCTTTTCTTACCCAACCGCTGCGCCAGCAATATCTGCCCGATGGTATTATTTATTTTATGTGCACCAGTATGGCAAAGGTCTTCCCTCTTAAGATAGATTGTTGTACCAAATTGTTTGCTCAACCGTTCTGCTAAATACAATGGTGTTGGCCTGCCAACATAATCCCGCAACAAATCCTGAAACTCTTTTTGAAAACCCTCCGCATAAATTATTTCCAAATATTTTGTCCGCAGCTCTTGCACATTGCGATGCAGCATTTCAGGAATATATGCACCACCGAATGGACCGTAGTAGCCTTGCTCATTTGGAGAAGTATATGTTTGTGTTGTTGTCATTTAAAAAAATTTATTAGCCCAGCTTCAATACTGCTATCATCGTCTGTTGGTCGCACTTTTGTACGTTCAATTTTCATGGGATCTAAAACCCACCCCAAAATCTTTAATGTACATAGCTCACTCAATTCGCCTCCCGAAAAATCGGGACAGGCTCTCCAAGGAAGGGATGTTTCTGATATCACAAAGTTTCATTGCTTTCGAAACGAAACGGCCTTCATCCCCTCCCTGGAGGGGCCGCAGTCTTTATAAATAACGAAATTTCTAAAAGGGGTGGGTCAATCACTCACTTTCTTTTCCTCAATACAAACTCACTCACTCCATTCGTTTCTTCAAACTCAATAACCCAATTTCTTATTTCCCTTACTGCTGCTTCCACTTTATTCACTACTAACAATGCATCAAATCGCAGAAAACTTACTCCATAACTTTCTATATCCTCTTGTCGAATAAAATCTTTTTCAATTATCTTCTCATCCATATGCGTAATACCATCTACTTCTATTGCCAATTGAAGGTCTTTACAGAAAAAATCAACAAAATAATTTTCAATTGGTCTTTGCCTATCAAAATCATATCCCATCAGTTGACCGTTCTTCAATTCATTCCAGAGTATCACTTCTGAAAAGGTCATATTCTGTCGCAGCTTTTTAGCCAGTTCTTTTAGGTTTGGGCTGTATGGAATAATCTTTCGTTTCATAAAAACCCACCCCAGTTTCTTTAAAGCATATTATTTTCCTTATTTCGCCCCTCCAAGGAGGGGATGTTTTCTTAAGCACAAATTTTGTTTAGTCTTTTAACATCTACATTTCACAATTCCTTTTAAACTCTTCGCAAAGCGAGGGCTGTGCGACAGCATCCCCTCCTCGGAGGGGCAGGGGTGGGTTACTTCAACCCCAACTTAAACTGCAACAACTTCGCCATATCCTTTACTCCCGGTTCTGTTTCAAAGCGGCTGTTAATATCCACTCCAAAAAAATCAGGATGTTTAAAGGCTTTTAATTTCACAGAATCTTCTACAGCAATACCTCCACTTAAAAAGAAAGGCTTTTCAATCTTTGCTTTCTTCAAAATATTCCAGTCAAACTGTTTGCCCGTGCCGCCGATACTGTAATCGGTTGCTTTATCAAATAGATAATAATCGCATACCGCATCATATTCTGCCACAAGTTCATCAATGTCCACATCATTATCTTTTATATGAAATACTTTTATTACTTCGACTTCGCTACTCAGGTCTTCGCACATTTCCGGGCTTTCATTTCCGTGTAGTTGCACCACTTCCAGACCGTATTCATCAATTGCATCCAGCACATCTATCATTTCAGGATTTACAAACACACCAGTTTTCTTGAGATCAAAATCTGCTTTCTTTACATCACTTTTAGGAAGTTTATCACCGATATAGCGGGGAGAATCTTTATAAAAGATCATTCCTGCAAAATCAATAGCCAGTCCGTCTAACTGTTGTAATTGTTTCATTTCAGTAATGCCACAAACTTTAATATTCATATTGTTTTGTTTTATTAGCCAGAGATGAACACAAATAAACACAGAAAATTGCAGTAAAATCTGTGTTAATCCGATTAATCTGTGAAAATCTGTGTTCCGTTTTTTTAATTGGGCTTTAGCCCAATCACAAATTCTTCAAATGCCTTACCTGGCTGTTCTTCTTTCATAAAATTTTCACCAATCAAAAATCCTTTAAATCCGGCGTTTCGCAAAGTTACGATTGTCTCCACGTTGCTGATGCCGCTTTCTGCAATAGCTGGTTTATCAGCAGGAATTTTATCAATCAATTGCAACGAGGTATTTATATCTACTACAAATGTTTTTAGGTTTCTGTTGTTGACTCCAACCATTGTTACTTCATCGCAACAATGCCCTAGTTCTTCTTCATTATGCACTTCCAGAATGCTTTCCAACTCGATACTTTTTGCATACGTAGCAAAATCTTTCACTTCTTCAGGAGTAAGACAAGCAGCAATCAGTAAAATTACATCTGCACCAAAGGCTTTTGCTTCTGCAATCTGCCATTTATCAATTATAAAATCTTTGCGAAGTACCGGAATATCTGTTAACACTTTAGTCTGAATCAAATCATCCAGATCACCGCCAAAAAATTCTTCATCCGTCAATACAGAAATACCCGCTGCTGATTTATTATAAGATACAACAACTGGTTCTACTTCCAGCTCTTTCGGTTTAAACCAACCTTTGCTTGGACTTTTTCTTTTAAACTCTGCGATGATACCAGTGCTTTCCGGCAACAGTAAACTTTGCAACAAAGAACGATTGGCTATTTGCCAGAAAAAGCCATCATTTTCAAACCGTTCAATACTGCTCATCGGTTTAAACTTTTCAACTTCCTTTCTTTTTGCTACAACTATTGTTTCTAAAATATCCATTGCCATATAAAAAATATATCGCCCCTACTGGACTTGTAATGCTATCAATTTTGTTAATGATTCATTGGCTTTCCCACTGTCCAGACTTTCCACTGCTGCATGATAAGCATTTTCATACGTTTTATACTTGCCCGTGCAATGTAAAGCCATCGCAGCATTTGCCAGTACTACTGCATTCTGTGCAAAGGTTCCTTCACCTTTTAGTATTGAAGTAAAAATTTTTGCTGCTTCTTCTACAGAATTTCCGCCACTAATATCATTGGCTGAAACCATTCGTTTGCCCAATTGTTCCGGAGTCATTATTCTTTCTCCTTCATTAGTAATAACCTTTGTATCGTTTGTCAAAGAAATTTCATCGTAACCATCGAGACTGTGAATAATTGTAAATGCTTTTTCTGACTGCTGCAATAAATAATTATAAATCCTGGCCATCTCTAAACTGTAAACACCAACCAACTGATAATTTGGCTGTGCAGGATTCGCCATCGGCCCAAGCATATTAAAGAAAGTCCGCATGGCAAGATTCTTTCTAATTGGGCCAACTGTTTTTAATGCCGGATGAAATAATGGTGCATGTAGAAAACAAATGCCTGCTTCTTCAATTTCCTTTTTCAGTTTATCATTATCACTTTTGAAAGTATAACCCAGTTGCTCCATTACATTACTGGAACCGCTGATGGATGATGCCCCGTAGTTACCATGCTTAGCCACTCTTTGTCCGGCGCCTGCTACAATAAAACAGGAAAGTGTAGAGATATTAAATGTGTTCTTACCATCTCCACCAGTGCCAACAATATCCATTGTTTCAAATTCGTTCAAATCTGCCTTAACACATAATTCAAGCAATGCATCTCTGAACCCTTGTAATTCTTCAATGGTTATGCTGCGCATTAAATAGACAGTCATGAAAGCTGTTACTTCATGCTCATTGTACATTCCTTTGCCAATGTTCACCAACACTTCCTTTGCCTTTTCTTTCGGCAAGATTTTATGTTCGAATAAATATTGTAATATTTTTTTCATGCCCCTGTCCCCTAAAGGAGAACTTAGTTTTATAATTAATAAAATTGTTTAGTCAATTGTTAATTTATAGTTACTCTAATGATTTCTTAATTAAAGTTCACCAAAGCCCCCTTTAGGCCCGCCCGGATGATACGGTCAGACGGGGGGTTGGGGGCTTTAACCAATTTCTCATAATCGTTTCTCCGTCCGGTGTCAAAATACTTTCCGGATGAAACTGCACTCCTTGCACATCATATTTCTTATGTTGCAAACCCATGATATAATTATTGTCATCTCTTGCTGTTATCTCTAAATCATCTGGAAAATCCTTTTCATTAATGATCCAGCTATGATAACGGCCTACTTCAATTGTATCCGGTAACTCTATAAATAAATCACTCTTCACCTTTCTATCTATTTGAATTGGCGTCGCGACACCATGATATACAGTTGAAAGATTGATCAATGTTCCACCAAATGCTTCGCCTATTGCCTGATGTCCGAGACAAACACCAAGAATTGATTTCGACGAAGCATATTCTTTTATCAAAGGAAGTAACAAACCTGCTTCTTCCGGGATGCCCGGACCCGGTGATAAAATTATTTTATCATACTCCTTTACTTTTTCTAATGCAATCTGATCATTTCGAAATACATCCACTTTTTCATGAGTGATCTTTTCCACCAAATGGACAAGATTGTATGTAAACGAATCGTAATTATCAAAAACAAGTATTTTCATTGCTCAGTATTGTTATGCAGCTGAAGTGTGCGACGCAACAGACGATGATAGTAGCACTACAGCTGGTTACATAATTTATTTAAATTTCTTTAGCTAATTCTATAGCCTTTTTTAATGCCCCCAACTTATTGTTTACTTCCTGCAATTCATTTTCCGGATTACTTGCTGCAACCACACCTGCACCTGCCTGATAAGTGAGTGTATTATGCTGACTTAAAAATGTGCGGATCATAATAGCATGATTACAACTTCCGTCAAATCCCATAAAACCAATAGCTCCGCCATAATAACTTCTTGAAGTTGGTTCATAGCTATCAATCAATTCCATTGCTTTGAACTTCGGCGCACCGCTCAAAGTTCCTGCAGGGAATGTTTTGGCCATCAATTCGAAAGGATTACTATTTGGTCTTACTTTACCTTTCACTTCACTCACCAAGTGAATGACATGAGAGAAATATTGCACTTGCCTATATTGTGCAACCGATATATCATCACAAACACGGCTTAAATCATTTCTTGCCAGATCAACCAGCATAACATGTTCAGCATTTTCTTTTGCATCTTCCAATAATCTTTCTGTTGCTATTTTATCAGCTTCATCATCACCAGTTCTTTTAAAAGTTCCTGCAATGGGATGAACAACGGCTGTTCCGTTTTGTATTACTAATTGTGCTTCGGGTGAAGAACCCATCAATTTATAATCGCCATAATCAAAGAAAAATAAATAAGGTGAAGGGTTTACACTCCGTAAAGCCCTGTACACATTGAATTCATCGCCAATAAATTTTTGCTGAAACCTTCTGCTCAATACAATCTGAAACACATCACCTCTATGACAACTGGCAATTCCTTTTTCCACCATCATTTTATATTCCTCATCCGTCATATTTGTCATCTCCTCTCTTTTCGGAGCAAAAGGATAAACCGGAACATCTTTGCTTCTTATTAATGATTCTACAACTTCCACATCACTTTCAACGCCTGCAATTCTATTTTCACAAATAAATAATTCGTCTTTAAAATGATTGATAGCAATTACATATTGATAAAGCCTGTAACGCATAAGGGGAATAGCTTCGAGACTTGAGGTTCGGGTTTTGAGTTTTACAGTGTCAAAAAACTGAACAGCATCATAAGTAGTATAACCAAATAAACCTTGTGCAAATTTTTCTTCTTTTGTTTCTCCTTTTTTTATGTCAAATTTTTGCAGGAACTCCCAAAGTAACTGAGGAACTTCACTGTCTTTTTTCAAAATAACTTTCTCTGGGTTTCTTCCCGGCAATTTGAACTCGATTTTTTCTTTAGAACTGATCTCCATTCCACCAATTGCATTGATGCAGATAAAAGAATAACTATTCTCCGATGAATGATGATCGGTGCTTTCCAATAGTATTGTATCCCTGAATCGATCTCTTAAACGCAGGTAAATGCCCACCGGCGTAAAAACATCAGCCAGCATTCTTTTACAAATAGTATTTATTTCAATTTTTTTCATACTCTTGTCCCCGCAGTTGCGGGTAACTTAGTTTTAGCGTTAGTAATCTTTTCAAATATTCACCCAACTTCAATTTCATTAGACCCGCCGAATGACCCGGTCGGACGGGGGTTTGTGGTAAATAAAAGCCCCGAACTTAGTCGGGGCCTGTTTATATTTTTTCAAATATAGTAATAACATTACAGCCCCTTACGAGTTGTATGCCACCACCATATTTTGTTTGTTAAATGTATCATTACAGGACAAATATAAAAGCAAATTCATTATTGCCCAATTATTTTTAGCTTTAGTTAATGAAAAGAATTTTGATAACTGTTATTTGCCTGTATTTTGTTTTGTCATGCTTTAGTCAAGTAAACGACAAATATATACTACTAAAACCCGACCGTGTTTTTGATGGTGAACAAATGCATACAGATTGGGTGGTGCTTCTAAAGAACAATACAATTGAAAATGCAGGCCCAATGAAATTTAAACTGCCCTCAGGTACAGAAATAATTGATTTGAAAGGGCAGACATTATTACCCGGATTAATTGAAGGTCATTCACATTTATTTTTACACCCATATAATGAAACAAGCTGGGATGACCAGGTAGTAAAAGAATCAAGAGCAGAACGAACAGCAAGAGCCGTCAATCATGCCAAATCAACATTAATGGCCGGTTTTACAACTGTAAGAGACTTAGGAACTGAAGGTGCTATGTATGATGATGCGGGATTAAAAAAATCAATTGAGAAAGGAATTATACCCGGACCGAGAATGATCATTGCAACAAGAGCCATTGTGCTGAAAGGTACTTATGGTCCAAAAAGTGAAAACCCCGAAATAGAATTGCCACAGGGTGCAGCAGAAGTTTCAGGAATTGATGAATTAAAAAGAGAAATATTGGAAGAGATCGGTAAAGGTGCAGATCTGATAAAACTTTATGCAGATTACAGATGGGGAAAGAATGGAGAAGCCAAAGCTACTTTTTCGCAGGAAGAAATAGAAATGGCAGTTATCACTGCAAAAAATAGTGGCCGAAAAGTTGTAGCTCATGCCGCCACTCCTGAAGGCATGACAAGAGCTATTAAGGCCGGAGTAGCAACAATTGAACATGGTGATAATGGCACTGAAGAAGTGTTTAAACTGATGAAAGAAAAAGGAGTAGCATTATGTCCTACTTTGGCTGCCGGCGATGCTATCTCACAATACAGAGGATGGAAAAAAGGAATTGATCCTGATCCGGAAAGAATCACCAATAAGAAAAAAACCTTTGCAATGGCTTTGAAGGCTGGTGTTATTATATGTATGGGTGGAGATGTTGGTGTCTTTTCTCATGGCGATAATGCCAGAGAAATTGAATTGATGGTAGAATATGGTATGAAGCCAATAGATGTTTTGAAATCTTCCACATCCGTAAATGCTGATGTTTTTGGTTATTCTGATAAAATTGGCCGGATAAAAAGTGGATTACTGGCAGATATGATTGCTGTTCAAAATGACCCATCCGTTGATATTAAAAATATCAGGAATATAAAACTGATTATTAAAGATGGAATTGTTTATAGTCGATAATTCTTATCACTATTATATTTTTTACATCAACGGCTCATTAAGCTATTTAATTCTTACTTATCTTGTTCCACTAAAATAATTTCTATGCTCTCAAAATGTTATACTCTGATTCTTTCTCTTATATTTTTATCATTTACTATCGTTTCGAATGCACAAGATGATGCCGGCTACACAATGCCACCAAAAGATATTGCGGATATGCTGCTGGCAAAACCAACACCTGCTGTAAGAGTGGACGACAAAGGTCATTGGATGTTATTCATGCAAAGCAACAGTTATCCATCGGTAGAAGAACTTGCAAGACCAGAATTAAAAATTGCGGGTCTTCGTATCAACCCGGCCAATTTTGCTCCGAGTCGTCAGAATTTTATTAATGATCTTTCGCTTCGAAATATTCAAATGGGTAAAGATTATAAAATAACCGGCCTGCCTTCTCCTCTTTATGCAGGAAGTATTTCCTTTAGTCCAGATGATAAAAAAATTGCCTTCACCAATACAACTCCCTCACATGTGGATTTGTATGTAATTGATGTGACAACACAAAAAGCAATGAAAGTGAATAAGGCAGCACTAAACGTAATTTCTGGAGGCTTTCAATGGTATGACGCTACTACTTTATTATACAGAACAATTATTAAACCAGTTGCTGCTGCACCAGTAAGACCTTCTGTGCCAACTGGACCAACTGTTCAGGAAAATTATAGCAAAGCATCTCCAAGACCAACTTATCAGGATTTGATTAAAAATCCGTACGATGAAAAGCTTTATGAGTTTTATGCCACTACACAATTAGTAAAAAATGTAAATGGAGTTGAAACAAAAATTGGGACCCCGGCAATTTATGCAAGCACAAGCATATCACCCGATAAGAAGTATATGATTGTCCGCACATTAAAAAAGCCATTTTCTTATACTGTACCAGCTGGTGGATTTACTTCTACAATGGTTATTACGGATATGAATGGAAAAGTTGTAAAACATTTAGCCGATCTTCCTTCTTCTGAAACAGCACCATCAGGAAATGACAATGTACAAATGGCTCCAAGAAGTTTCGATTGGAGAGATGATGAAGCTGCCACAATAATCTGGTGTATGCCATTAGATAGTGGAATGATTAAAAAGAATATTGATTTTCATGATGCGGTATATGCTTTATCTGCTCCATTTAACACAGAAGCAAAGCAGTTGTTTAAAACTAAAATGCGTTACCAGGGAGTAACATGGGGTAATGCAAACTTTGCAATGATATCCGAAGGGTTGAGAGGCAAACAAAAAACACAGGTTAGTCAATACAATCCTTCAACAGGAGAAATAACCTTGCTGATGGAAAGAAATACTACAGATGCTTATTCAAACCCGGGCAATCCAGTTACAGAACAAAATCAATGGAAAAGAGAGGTGGTAAAACTGATTGATAATGGGACTAAAATATTGATGAATAATACTTCTGGAAGCTCTCCAAAAGGAGATTTACCTTTCCTTGCCACCTTTGATTTGGCAACTAAAAAAACAGATATTATCTGGAGAAGCAATGAAGGGTTTTATGAAAATATCGTAAAAGTTTTAGATGCTGACAAACTAGAACTTCTTACAAGAAAAGAAAGTGAATCAGTTGTTCCTAATTATTGGATTAAAAATCTGAAAGCAAAAATTGCTGACAGGCAGATTACACAGTTCACCAATCCTTACCCGCAAATGGAAGGAGTAAGCAAAGAAAAAATAAAATATAAAAGAGCAGACGGCGTTGACCTTACCGGTGATTTGTATTTACCTAAAGGATACAATAAAGCAAGAGATGGCAAGCTTCCTGTTTTCATATGGGCATACCCTGCCGAATATAATTCAGCAGCCGATGCTGCTCAGGTTAGAGGAAGCGAACACAGATTTACATTGGTAAATGGAGGCTCACCTATTTTTTATGTAACGCAAGGCTATGCTGTTTTTAATAATGCAGAAATGCCAATTGTAGCACCAGGCAAAGACAAAAAACCAAACGATGATTTTATTCAGCAATTAACAATGAATGCAGAAGCGGCTGTAAATTTTCTTGATTCAATCGGAGTTGGCGACAAAAACCGTATGGCAGTTGGAGGTCATAGTTATGGTGCATTTATGACAGCAAATCTTTTGGCACATACTAAATTATTTAAGGCCGGTATTGCAAGAAGCGGTGCATATAATAGAACATTAACACCTTTTGGTTTCCAAAATGAAGATCGTACGTATTGGCAGGCACCAGATCTTTACAATGCAATGAGTCCTTTTTCTAATGCTGATAAAATTAAAACACCTATTCTTTTAGTGCATGGAGAGATGGATAATAATACTGGTACCTACCCTATCCAAAGTGAAAGGATGTTTAACGCTATAAAAGGAAACGGAGGCACGGTAAAATATCTAAGTTTACCTTATGAAGCACATGGTTATCAAGGAAGAGAAAATCTATTACACTTATTAAATGAACAGTTTCAATGGTTGGAGAAATATGTAAAAAATCCGGATCAGAAAATGAAAAAGGATGATAAAAAAGGATTCTAATAAAAGCCCGGTTGAAAGACCGGGATTTTGTTTTTAATACGTACATTGATATTTATAAAATAAACAATTCAATGCAATTCACTCTTCGTCCCTGGTCTCTTTCAGATATCGATGCTTTAGTTGAGTACGGTAACAATTTCAACATTGCAAAAAACATGAGGAATATTTTTCCGCATCCGTACACCAAGGAATCTGGAATAAAATTTATTGAAAAAATGAATCAGTTTGATCCGGCACAGGTTTTTACAATCGATATTAATGGAAAAGCAAGCGGTGGCATTGGTATCTTTCCAGAAGATGACATAATGTGTAAAAATGCAGAATTAGGCTATTGGTTAGCGGAACCATTCTGGGGCAATGGA
>JBDSUW010000143.1:0-6209 GCA_039927535.1 Chitinophagaceae bacterium
TATGCAAAAAAATTAGGAGTGGATGTTGACAATCTATTAATCTCTCAGCCCGATTATGGTGAGCAGGCATTAGAGATTGCTGATCGTCTTATTCTTTCCGGTGCATTGGATGTTGTTGTAATTGACTCGGTGGCAGCATTGGTTCCTAAAAGCGAACTGGAAGGAGAAATGGGTGACAGCAAAATGGGATTGCATGCAAGATTGATGAGCCAGGCTTTAAGAAAATTGACCGCAACTATTTCTAAAACAAATACGATTTGCATCTTCATCAACCAGATGAGAGAAAAAATAGGAGTAATGTTTGGCAATCCTGAAACCACTACCGGTGGTAATGCGCTGAAATTTTATGCTTCCGTTCGTTTGGATATCCGTCGCCAGGCACAGGTAAAAGATGGCGATACCGCAATAGGCAATCATGTAAAAGTAAAAGTGGTAAAAAATAAAGTAGCTCCTCCATTCCGTGCTGCAGAGTTTGATATCATTTTCGGTCAGGGTATTTCTAAAACAGGTGAGATCATTGATATGGGCACTGAACTAGATGTTATTCAAAAAAGCGGTAGCTGGTACAGCTATAATAATGATAAATTGGGGCAAGGCCGTGATTCTGTAAAACAATTAATGGTAGACAATCCGGAACTGGCCAACGAAATTGAAGGTAAAATAAGAGAGAAAATAAAGGAAATGCAGCAAGCCTAATTTTCCTATTCATAAAATATTAAAGATGGATTAGTTTGTATGCCCTCTTGCCAAAAGCAGGAGGGTTTTTTATCGTCTTATACCATTTAAATTAAGAAGCAATCTATTTTTTATGGTATAATGCCGATGTAGCAGCCGTTTTGGCCAATGAAACCCGATAGCTATCGGGAGTACTACCTGGCTGCCGGTAGGCAAGATTACGGATGCACAATCGGTATTAACAAGAAATTGCAAAGTAAAGGCCAATTCAATGTTTAAACATTGTATATTTGTCTTCGCTGTCGCAACCCATTATATTTGACAGCCGATTAAGATAATATGGAAAATAGCATACAAAAAAAATGGGAAACAAAGAAATGGCTGCATATCATTTTTGGTATTGGCCTGCTGATCACCTTTTTCTTTCCCTGGGTTAATTGGGATGAAATTGCAGTCTATGGTTTTGATATGCCGATGGGAAATTTTTTTAAGAAATCGGTAGCTGCGTTTGGACCGGTCAACCCTTTTCCACAACTTAATTTTACATTTTATATTTTCTGGCTGATTCCTGTATTAATAGTTGTCGCCATTTTTATCAGCTTAAAAAATAAGAAAAACAATTTACCTGCTTTTATTGCAGGAACACTCTCACTGGCACTTGTTTGTGTGTTCTATCTTTTTACAAAAATTATCATCAGTTTTGGCATAGGTAGTAACGTTTTTCAAATGCTTCAGATATCCTCCTATATAACTGTAGTAACAGCACTCGGTTTAATTTTAACAGTTCCGGTTACTAAACAATGGTTTAAAAAAATTGGCTGGTTGCTTTTAGGTCCGGTTCTTGCATTTTCTGCTTTAAAATTTGGGGAGAAAAAAGTAAGGGCTGAAACATATAAAACAACTGACAACGTTACGGCTGATTATACCATCTCTTCCACTGAAATGCTGAGAGAGTTTGCCAATGCTGACAGCTTGGCCAATTCCAAATACAGGGAAAAAATTATACTCGTATATGGGAATGCCTCACAGGTCGAAAGAAAAAGTGATTCAACGGCGACGATCAGGTTTGATGATCCAAACGGTTCTTATATTGTATTCTCTTTTGAGAAAGATCAATATAAGGTAATTCAAAACATTAAACCCGGTGATGTGGTTTCACTGAAAGGTTCCTGCAGCGGTAGTATTTACAGTGAAATATTAGGAACGACACAAATAAGTTTTAAAAGAGCAACAATAAATAAATAATAAAATCAACCATTTAAAAAAGCTATAATAGCTAATTCACTTGGACCTTTTCAAAAACAAAAACAAACAAATGAAAAAAACAATTCTGTTAATGGCATTAGTTGTAGCTACAGGCCAGCTTTTTGCACAAAAGAAAACGACCTCATCTGCCACTGTTACTTTTGATGCTACCACGGCAAAAGATGCATTACCAAAAGCTACAAACAATACTGTTATCGGTTCTTTAAACACGGCAACAGGTGATGTAGCATTTGAAGCATCAGTTAAAAACTTTGCTTTTACGAATCCAAAAATCCAAGAGCATTTTAATAGTGATAAATGGATGAATTCAGATACCTACCCTGTTTTTTCTTTCAGTGGAAAGATTGAAAAATTGTCTAAAGTAAATTTTAATAAAGACGGCGTGTATGAAGTAACTGTAAACGGTATAATGAAAGTTCGTGACATAAGCAAGAAGGAAAAAATGGAAGTAACCGTTACTATTATCGGAGGCAAAATAAAAACTTCATCTTCTTTTGAAATAGATCTACCTGATTACGGAATTACCGGTGCGCCAATTGATGCTGGTAAAGTTGCTAAAGAACCTAAGGTAACCGTGTCTGCAGAGTTTTAATTACTTTTTTTACCTATGAATTAGAAAGCCTCTGTATTTTCAGAGGCTTTCGTTATTTAAACAATACTTCTCTTAGTTTCTTTCAGTAATACCTTTATAAAAAGTATGTGGTTCTAACTATAGAGTCACTTTCTAATAGAATATTATATTATAATTGGTATAAATTGCATCTCCACAATGCCTTTTAATTTATATAATCCTTTTCCTCCCGCCGGCGACCAACCGGATGCAATTCGTCAGTTAACTGAAGGACTACTAAATGATGAAAAATATCAGACTTTACTTGGCGTAACTGGTAGTGGTAAAACTTTCACCATTGCCAATGTAATTCAGAATGTGCAGCGGCCCACATTAGTGTTAACACATAATAAAACACTGGTAGCTCAATTGTATGGGGAGTTTCGTCAGTTCTTTCCGGAGAATGCGGTAGAATATTTTGTTTCGTATTATGACTACTATCAACCCGAAGCCTATATGCCGGTAAGAGATGTGTACATTGAAAAAGATTTAAGCATCAATGATGAATTGGATAAGCTGCGGCTAAGAGCTACTTCAAGTTTGCTCAGCGGAAGAAGAGATATTATTGTGGTGGCGAGTGTTAGTTGTATTTATGGTATGGGTAATCCAACTGATTATGAAAATGGCATTATCCGCATTAACAAAGGTCAAACTATTTCCAGACAAGCTTTTCTTCATGCTCTTGTCAATTCATTATACAACAGAACAACCATAGAATTTAACCGGGCTACTTTCCGGGTAAAAGGCGATACTGTAGATATTAATTTGCCGTATGTAGATTATGGATACCGTGTCACCTTTTTTGGTGATGAGATTGAAGAAATAGAAAGTATTGATGTGGTAAAAGGCAAACGAATTGCCGTCATGGAAAATGCGGCCATCTTTCCCGCAAACTTATATATAGCTCCAAAAGATATTCTGCAACAGGTTTTATATGAGATACAGGATGAAGTAGCAGCACAGGCTGAATATTTTAAACGAGAAGGAAAATATATTGAAGCACAACGCCTGAGTGAAAGAGTGAACTATGATATTGAAATGATACGGGAGCTGGGCTATTGCAATGGCATTGAAAACTATTCCCGTTTTTTTGACAGAAGAAAACCCGGCACCAGGCCATTCTGTTTATTAGATTATTTTCCAAAAGATTTTTTAATGGTGGTAGACGAAAGTCATCAAACCATTCCACAGGTAAGTGGTATGTACGGCGGCGACAGAAGTAGAAAATTAGTATTGGTTGATTATGGCTTTCGTTTACCCTCTGCATTAGATAACCGTCCGTTGAATTTTCATGAATACGATTCATTATTAAATCAAACCATATTTGTTTCTGCCACACCAGATGATTATGAATTGCAAAAATGCGGCGGTGTTGTAGTAGAGCAAGTAGTAAGGCCAACAGGATTATTAGAACCTCCGATAGAGATTCGCCCAAGTGTAAACCAGATAGATGACCTATTAGATGAAATTGATAAAAGAGTAAAAATGGGTGACAGGGTGCTTGTTACAACACTTACCAAACGAATGGCGGAGGAAATGGACAAGTACTTACACAAGATCAACATTAAATCAAAATACATACATAGCGAAGTTGATACCTTGGAAAGAATAGAAATTCTTCGGGAGCTGCGCTTAGGAACAATTGATGTATTAGTAGGTGTAAATCTTTTGCGGGAAGGTTTAGACTTGCCGGAAGTTTCATTAGTTGCTATTCTTGATGCAGATAAAGAAGGTTTCTTACGTAATGAAAAATCATTGACGCAGACAGCTGGCCGTGCCGCCAGAAATGTAAATGGCCTTGTTATTTTTTATGCGGATAAAATGACGGAAAGTATGCGGCGAACAATAGAAGAAACCAACCGCCGTAGAGAAAAACAAGTGGCGTTTAATATAGAAAATAACATAACCCCAAGGACCGTTATCAAATCAACCAAGGAAGTTTTTGCACAAACATCTGTTCTTGATATTAAAGGATATGACCCTGCTAATCCTTATGCCATTGCACCCGATGAAGACCTTGTAACCATTGCTGCTGAAGAACAGGCAGAGTACAAAACCATTCCACAGATGGAAAAAGCCATTGTTAAGATTAAAAAGACGATGGAGAAAGCAGCAAGAGACCTGGATTTTATGGAAGCGGCCAGATTGAGGGACGAGATGTTTATACTACAGAAAAAGCTGGAGGAAATGAAGAAATAATTTCTATACCGTCATATGGGTATTGTCTCATTTGATTTTATGGGTAACTTGAATGATAATTGCGATTAATATGAATCGGTTTTTATTTGTATTGTTTTTTGCATTTATCAATTGTAGCAGTTTTGGTCAGCAACCAAAACTGATGTTGCCGATTGGCCATACTGCTGTTGTCCATACTGCTCAATTTTCTGCTGATGGAAAAAAGATTGTTACAGCTTCAAATGATAACACAGCCAGGGTGTGGAATAGCGAAGGGGCTTTGCTGGCGGAGTTAAAAGGACATACTTTCGCTGTCCGTTCTGCTCAATTTTCTGCTGATGGAAAAAAGATTGTTACAGCTTCAGATGATAATACTGCGAAGGTGTGGAGTAGTGATGGGGCTTTGCTGGCGGAGTTGAAAGGACATACTTTCGCTGTCCGTTCTGCTCAATTTTCTGCTGATAGAAAAAAGATTGTTACAGCTTCAGATGATAAAACTGCGAAGGTGTGGAGTAGCGAAGGGGCTTTGTTGTCGGAGTTAAAAGGCCATACTCAATCTGTCAATTCTGCTCAATTTTCTGCTGATGGAAAAAAGATTGTTACAACTTCAGATGATAAGACTGCCAGGCTGTGGAGTAGCGAAGGGGCTTTGCTGGCGGAGTTAAAAGGCCATAATGAAACTGTCAAATCTGCTCAATTTTCTGCTGATGGAAAAAAGATTGTTACAGCTTCAGATGATAACACAGCCAGGGTGTGGAGTAGCGAAGGGGCTTTGTTGTCGGAGTTAAAAGGTCATACTTCTCTTGTCCGTTCTGCTCAATTTTCTACTGATGGAAAAAAGATTGTTACAGCTTCAGATGATAACACAGCCAGGGTGTGGAGTAGCGAAGGCGCTTTGCTGGTGGAGTTAAAAGGCCATACTTCTTTTCTCTGGTCTGCTGAGTTTTCTGCTGATGGGAAAAAGATTGTTACAACTTCATGGGATGAGACTGCCAGGGTGTGGAGTAGCGATGGAGCTTTGCTGGCGGAGTTAAAAGGCCATAATGAAACTGTCAAATCTGCTCAATTTTCTGCTGATGGAAAAAAGATTGTTACAGCTTCATTTGATAACACAGCCAGGGTTTGGAGTAGCGAAGGGGCTTTGCTGGCGGAGTTAAAAGGCCATACTTCTTCTGTCAATTCTGCCCAATTTTCTGCTGATGGAAAAAAGATTGTTACAGCTTCATCGGAAAACATAGCCAGGGTTTGGAGTAGCGAAGGGGCTTTGTTGGCGGAGTTAAAAGGCCATACTAATTCTGTCAATTCTGCTAAGTTTTCTGCTGATGGAAAAAAGATTGTTACAGCTTCATATGAAAACACAGCCAAGGTGTGGAGTAGCGAAGGGGCTTTGCTGGCGGAGTTAAAAGGCCATACTGAAATTGTCAATTCTGCTCAATTTTCTGCTGATGGAAAAAAGATTGTTACAGCTTCTTGGGATAAA
>JBDSUW010000144.1:0-5534 GCA_039927535.1 Chitinophagaceae bacterium
CCCCGGAATCTTTCTGTCAATATCTTCACAGCATGGAGAATAAAAATGTTCAATATGGTATTGACCAGTTGTTAGAACAATTATTTACCTGGAAAGAAAAAAGAATAGCCTTAGTAACCAATGATGCTGCCGAAACTTCTTCTGGCATTTCTTCCCGCATGGCATTAGTAAAAAACGGTTACAATATCATTAAACTTTTTTCACCGGAACATGGCATCAATACAAAAGGTGAAGATGGTGTGTTACAACATAACGTAAAAGATATACTTTCCGGATTACCCGTTATCAGTTTATATGGAGAAAAGCTGGCACCAACCGAAGAAGATTTGCAGGATATTGATATTGTATTGTTCGACATACCAGATATAGGTTGCCGCTTCTATACGTATTTATGGACGATGACTTATGTAATGGAAGCTTGTGCAACATGCAAAAAGAAATTACTAATACTTGACAGACCCAACCCTATTGGTGGCGCATTTGAAAAAGCAGAAGGACCTATGTTGGATGAAGTAAACTGTGCTTCTTTTTTAGGCCGCTGGTCTATACCTGTAAAACATGCTTGCACACTTGGTGAACTGGCGGGTTATTTTGCCGCTACTAAAATTAGCGGTCTGGAACTGGAAGTAATAAAAGTAAAAAACTACAATCGTTATTATACAGCACAAAATGATTTTTCATTTGTACCCACTTCGCCTGCTATGCCGGATATTGCTACTGCTTTATTCTATCCCGGTATGGGTTTGTTGGAAGGTGTAAATGTGGATGAAGGAAGAGGTACCGAAACACCGTTCAGGGTTTGTGGTGCACCTTGGATAGACATGGCAGCTTTGCAAAAAGAATTGCAGGAGCAACTTCCGGCCGTAAAAGTAAAAGGAGTTCGGTATCGGGGACAGGCTGGTGTATATAAAAATGAATTATGCCAGGGAGTAGAGCTGTCTATTGCTGATGAAAGATTATTTGTTGCTGTACAAACAGGTATTATTTTACTGCAAACATTATATAAACTGTATCCTGAGGAGTTAACAGAACGGTTGTATAAAACCAATATCAATCCCTCGGGAAAAAGACATCTTGACTTGCTGCTGGGTGTAACAGATGCATTTGCAGGAATACAAACAGGTAAAGTGTTTGTTACTGATTTAAAAAATGAATGGATAAATACAATGAGCAATTATCTGCGGTATTAGTTTTATACATCGTCATTCCGGGCCTGACCCGGAATCTTTCTCTCAAAGTTTGTCATATCGAACGTAGTGAGATATCTCAAACCAACTATGTTAATTGAAGCATTGTACATTCGGCTAATAGCCTGTCCTGCTCTAAGCTTGATAAATTATAAATAGACCTGAAGAAATCAAAATAAACACTGAATTCACTTTTAAATAAAATTTCACACTTCTGTTACCAATTTGGTAACATTTTTGTATATTTGTATCTGCTTATGAGAGTAATTGCAGTAAAAACGCTAAAACTATACGCAAAAAAGAAAAAAGAAGCTGGGCAGTTTTTATTCGCCTGGTATGAAGAAGTTTGTAAGGCAGATTGGAAAAACCCCAATGAATTAAAAGCACATATCCGGAATGCTTCGATAATTACAGATAAAAGGGTTGATTTTAATATTCATGGAAATAAATACAGGCTGATTGTTGATATTGAGTACCGTCTGCAAATCATTTTCATTGTATTGATTGGAACACATAAAGAATACGATAATATTGATGCTAAAAAGATAACATATGATAAAACCGATTAAAACTAAAAAAGAATATAAAGCTGCTTTGCAGCATATTTATAATCTGATGCAAAAGGACCTGAAGCCCGGCAGCAATAATTCTGATGAGTTGGAAGTGCTTTCTATTCTGGTGGAAGCGTATGAAAAAGAGCATTACCCAATACCACCGCCGCATCCGATAGAAGCCATTAAATTTCGGCTGGAACAAATGGGTGTGGATGAAAAAGAGCTGACAGCTATACTAGGCGGCCGCAGCCGTAAATCTGAAATATTGAGTGGACGCCGAAAACTTTCGCTTTCTATGATCCGGGAACTGCATGATAAACTGAATATTCCGGCTGAGACGCTGATAGCAGCGTACTGATAATTATACAGGGTTATCTGTGTTAGAATTTTCTGCAACAACTTACTTCTTCCTTTGCCGGTTTCAAGCTTACAAATTCTTAGCCGATGTCTCTCCTTTGGCCTTGGTGTAGAATGGATTCGGTGTCTTATATCAACAACCATGATTAACGCCAAATGCCACTGCGCCTTCTTACCATGCTATCTGACAGAACTTGTTCCGATATTTTGGGGTTCGGCTGGGAAGTTGGACGGAGATTCGGAGAAAAAAAGAATCCTACTAAAAATATTATCTTGGAATGAATGTGAATTCTTTAACAGTCTATAAGATTTCCCCCGCCCTGCAAATTCAATTTTAACAAAAACTCGATTTATTAAGAAAAGTTGGCACCTGCTTTGAATAATATAAGTGGATTAAAAAATCAACCGGCTTTTTAAAACATTCTTCTTTAGTTTTTACGGTTGAAAATTAAAGAATCATTATTAAACTAATTAGCATGAAAAAGATTTATACATTTATTACAGCTGCATTCCTCGCTGCTTCAGTGTCGGTATCAGCTCAAAAAGTCTCACTTCGGGTAGATAATAATTATGAAGTCAAAATTGACGGTCGTAATTATGGTAACAACGCAGTAATCCCCTCTTTAAGTGATGGCAGCCACGAAGTGCAATTATATAAAGTAGAGAAAGCCTTTTTAATCAAAAAAAGAACGCTGGTTACTACAGATCGTTTCGAGATGAGAAACAATGATGTAAACATTGATGTGGACCAGTATGGTAAATTAAGAATAAATGGTTCTGGCGATTTCAACCGGAGAAATAGGGACGATAATGAGTACAATGAAAATAATGGTAAGGGATATGGCAAAGATAATAATCCGGGTCGTGGTAATAAGTATGGTCATTATAAAAATAAGAAAAGCAAAAAGAGCAAGGATTATAATGATGACAGAAATGATGACCGACATGATGAAAGATATGATAACAAGAATAATAAAAGGAAAAACTAATAAATACACTATGTTGAAGAGCCACTCCGGAAGGAGTGGTTTTTTTTGCCCTTACTTATAATACTCCCTGCACGCAGCCACTTTATCCGTATTCAATATATCAACACCCCATTGCAGCACTTGTTGCCACATCGTAACTGTATCCGCATAACCCCAGAGGCGAAACAGTTTTTGCTTACCATGTATAGCAGCCGCTGCCTGTGCAATACCTTTTGTATTATCCTTATAATTTGGATAGCCGTCACTAATAAAAGCCACCCGTTCTAATGATAAAGAATCATATAGCTCATAAGGTCTGCCATCAAAAAAGAGCATTGGTGCATAAGAGCTCCATGCAGTTATTGGCCCTCTGTCGCCACTGATGACGATTTGCACTGCCTGCTTATTAATTCTTCTATCAAATACAGAGCGATGCACTTGCAATATAGATAACAGTTTCGCCAGCACTGCTTCTCCGTTTTCTTTTATATCAATCATCAGTATCGGTGCATAGTTGGTATCGCTGCTAATGCGGCCATGATGTGTTGCAAATAGCGCAGCAATCGGTTGCAAGTAAAGGCAATCAAGCGTAGGAGCCGCAGGCAGTTCTTTTCTATCATGTGCCACCACCAGTTTATTATTATACAGATACAAATCAGCTTCTATCGAAAACACTTTATACCGCAGTGCATTGGTAAGTGGCTCCACTTGCTGATAATCATTATGGGCATGAATGAGGGGTTGCCCAATGGCAATGGATGAAAGGAAGACAAGTAACAACAAACCGCAATACTTCATACCGTAAAGATGAAGTTTCTTTTTTATTTATTCAACGTGACTTAAATAATGAGTGAACAAGTGCTATGAGGAATTATATGCTGTATTTGTTTTCTTACCTTACAGCTATGGCTGATGTGCATGATAAAAAGACCCGCAGTTACAATATGTCGCAAATAAAAGCGACAAACACAAAACCATCATCTTTATTAATGGTTGTTTCTGGCATGGCCATGAAAACTGCAAATACTATATAACTCCCAAAACAAGAACCAGGTGGTGGCTTGATAAAATCAACCGTAATAAAGCCAACGATGCAAAAGCCATAAAGGCGTTAAAGAAAAAAGGTTGGAAGGTGATAATTGTTTGGGAATGTGCTTTAAAGCCATTGATACAGAAGAAAACGTTGAACCGGATTTTAAAAAAGCTTTATCATTGATCATTGCACCATCCGGCAATTTTTCTTAAATTTGTTTAAGAATGGGAAAAACAAAGACAATACAGAAAACATTAAACTCCAAAGGGGCTTCCATTTTTAAAAAAATGCTGGAAGACAAAAAAGATATTCATCAGCATTTGAAAAAAGGGGGGAAGTTAGACGACTTAAAAAATAAATACTGCTTTGTTAAACCCCTATCCACTTCAGGAAGCTGATAAATTCTCTTATCAATTTATTACAGATGCGGGAATAGTATATCATGTTTACTTTCTCGATTACAGCTATATGTTTGGCGACTATCCTGAACTATCGGGTAATGTGTATTCCTTTAATATAGATGTAGGGGATACGGATAATTCCGGGGCAGATGAACGGGTAGGCCTTACGGTAGTAGAAGTTTTCAGAATATTCTTTAGCAGGTTAGAAAATGTAACCGTGTATGTATGTGATAGTTCAGACGAACGACACCTCACCAGGAAGAGAAAATTTGATTTCTGGTTTTGGAAATATAATGATGGTTCTATTATCAAAGAAGATGGGGTTGCAATAGTAGAGAATATGGAAATCCTGAATTCCCTGCTGGTTCACCGGAATAACCCCAATTGTGCCAAAATCATTTTTGCATTTAAAGACCTGAATGCAAGAGCCGGAGAAAAGTAGTGTAATTATGATTTATTATTGAAATACTCCCTGCACGCAGCCACTTTATCCGTATTTAAAATATCAATGCCCCATTGCAACACTTGCTGCCACATGGTAAGTGTATCAGCATAACCCCAGAGACGAAACAGTTTTTGTTTACTATGTATAGCCGCCGCAGCCTGTTCAATACCTTTTGTGTTATCCTTATAATTAGCATAGCCATCACTAATAAAAGCCACCCGTTCTAAAGTTGCACTGTCATACAGTTCATAAGGTCTGCCATCAAAGAAAAGAATTGGTGCATAAGAACTCCAGGCGGTTATTGGTCCTCTGTCGCCGCTGATGACGATTTGCACTGCCAGTTTATTAACTGTTTGGTCAAATACAGAGCGATGCACTTGCAGCATGGATAACAGTTTAGCCAGCACTGTTGCTCCGTTTTCTTTTATATCTATCATCAGTATTGGTGCATAGTTGGTATCGCTGCAAATGCTGCCATGATGTGTTGCAAATAGCGCAGCAATCGGTTGCAAGTAAAGGCAATCAAGCGTAGGAGCTGCAGGCAGTTCTTTTGTAGAATGCGCCACAACCAGTTTATTATTATACAGAT